>NZ_BAAGVX010000013.1:0-44926 GCF_054780655.1 Marinomonas epiphytica | reverse complement strand
GAAACACTAACAATTTACTTAATAAAGCGAATTGACGTGTTAGACGTCTCGTAAGACTTCAATTTCTTTTTGAAGCCTCCAGCGAGCGCCCACACAAATTATCTGATTATCTATTTTAAAGAGCGTCTGACACTGTTGCCGTGTCAGTGGATGCGTATATTACCGACTAGATTTTTTTCTGCAAGTAGTTTTTTTACTAAATCTAAAAAAAGGCAGAAAAAAGCGTTTTTACCATACGCCCTCTTCCGCCTCTTTCGAGTTCACTCGTTAAACATTAAGAAATAACAAAAAGGTGATGCTTCTTCTTACCGAGCTTAACAAGGAAGTATTTGTTGAAGTAACCATTTTGCGGTGTAAATATGTCTGCAGCGGTCATGTTGTCTTCCATGCCTTTTGCAACACCATTTACTACGACCGAATTTCTTTGCAGCGCATCTTTAACTTGCTTACCGCTTGCAGCGAGACCTGCGTCTGCTAATAGACTAGTCAAAGGTGTTGACTCTAAGGCTATGTTTTCAAGACTACTACTAGGCAGGCCATCTTGGCGAATTTGTTCTAAGTCACTTTCACTTAAGGAAGCCACATCACCGCTAAACAGCGCTTGGGTAATTCGCTCAGCAGCTTGCAAGCCTTCTTCACCGTGTACAAGTCGCGTCACTTCCTTTGCTAAGACTGATTGTGCTTGGGGCTTACCTGTACTGGCTTTATCTTGTTCTTCAATAGCGTCAATTTCCGCTAAATCCATGAAGGTAAAGAACTTCAGAAATTTATAAACATCTGCATCAGCCGTATTCATCCAAAACTGGTAGAAGGCATATTGAGACGTTTTCTTAGGATCTAACCAAACAGCGCCTGACTCTGTCTTACCAAACTTAGTACCATCTGACTTAGTTACAAGAGGTACGGTCATACCAAAGACTTGAGTTTTATTTTGGCGACGAGATAGATCAATACCACCAACAATGTTGCCCCACTGATCGCTTCCGCCTATTTGGACACTGCAATCATGCATGCGATTGAGTTCGGCAAAGTCCATTCCCTGCAATAAGGCATAGGAAAACTCTGTAAAAGAAATACCTGCACCTTCGCGATTTAGGCGCTGCTGAACCGACTCTTTATTGATCATAGCATTAACAGAGAAGTGCTTACCGACATCTCGCAAGAAGTCGAGGACATTCATTTCCCCAGCCCAATCCAAGTTATTTACCACTCTTGCAGGGTTATCTACACCTTCAAATTTAATAAACTGGCTCACCTGGCCGCGAATTTTTTCCGCCCAACCCGCAACCACATCAGATGTATTTAGCTGTCTTTCAGCAGCTTTAAAACTTGGGTCACCAATGAGACCGGTAGCACCGCCCACGAGTGCAATAGGATTATGACCGTAATCTTGAAAACGCTTTAAAACCAAAAGTGGTACTAGGTGACCAAGATGTAGACTGTCAGCAGTAGGGTCAAAGCCACAATACAATGTACGGCTACTATTATTTAAATGAGCACGTAGCTCGTCTTCCGCCGTCATTTGAGCTATCAGCCCACGCTCTTGTAGGTCTGCTAAAAGGTCTTTACTACCGGTTGTCATTATTTCAGTCCATATCCTAGTAAGTTAATCAATAATTAAGCATTCAATTATAAAAGTAATGTTGGTAGGATTATAAGGCTTTTATAAAAGATTTTTTGGGTACTAATTTTGATTAAGTTACTTCCAGCTAAACATTTAATGCTTTTGGCTGCCGCCAGTGCATTCATTGCCGTTGGCCTTCTCATTATTCCAAGCGGAACAGACCAACAACCATCCTCGGTTTCATTGGAGACAAATTTTGCCATTGTCGACCAGTCACAACTAAAACTGTCCGACTTACCAACATTACAAAGCAAACCTTTTGCTAACCAGAACAGCATTATTGCCGCCCCCAGCACTCCGGCGGTGCCCTATGAATTAGATTCCCCTATTGCGCAGCAAAAAATAACGCAAGATCCTATAGCCCAACAACAAACAGAGCTCCCCGTTAAAAAAGAACCAAATCACTACTCTGTTAAAGTGGTTGCCGGAGACTCTCTGTCAAAAATTCTCAATAAATACGATGTGTCAGCAAACGATATTTACCGCGTCTCACAAGCAGACAAAGAACATAAGTCGTTATTACGTATGCGTCCAGGTCAGTCTCTTGATTTTGCAACTGACCCTGAAAGTGGCCAACTTACCTCATTAACCCTTACCCTAAATCGGCTCGACAGCATCACTTTTGAGCGCGATGAGACGAGCTTTCAACGCAAAGAAATTTCTCGCACCCCAGAAATTGTCCAAACTTATAAAGAAGCCACCATCAATAATTCCCTATTTGTTGATGGTATGCGCGAAGGCATTAAGCAGTCACTATTGATTGAACTTGCCAATATCTTTGGCTGGGACATAGACTTCGCCTTAGATATTCGTAAAGGTGACAGCTTAGGAATTCTTTACGAAGAGAAATTTCTAGATGGAGAAAAAATTGGCGAAGGCAATATTATTGCTGCTCAATTCATTAACAATGGTCGAACTTTTCAGGCCATTCGCTATGAGACAGACCGTGGCCCAAGTTACTACACCCCTGATGGTCTAGCCATGCGAAAGGCCTTCATTCGAACCCCTGTGGACTTCACTCGAATTTCATCTAAATTCAACCCCAATCGATTACACCCTATTTTTAAAACCAAACGTCCTCACCGAGGAGTGGATTATGCGGCTGCCAGTGGCACACCGGTTAAAGCAGCTGGTGACGGCAAAGTAACCTTTGCAGGAAAACAAACTGGCTATGGAAACGTTGTGATTATTGACCACGGCAAAGGCTATCAAACTCTTTACGCACACTTAAGAGGCTTCGCCCGCGGAACTAAGCGCGGCACTCGTGTTAAGCAAGGCAAAATAATAGCTTATGTTGGTCAAACTGGGTGGGCGACAGGCCCTCACTTACACTATGAATTCCGTATTAACGGCGTTCATAAAAACCCTGTAACAGTGAAGCTGCCAAATGATGACCCTATGGCTAAAAAGGATCTGAAAAACTACCTTCCTTATGCCAAGCAAGTTCTTGCCACTCTTGAGAATTCTCACTCTCCTGAGTTTGCCCAAAAACTGGCTTTACTTAGCAATTAATTATCAGACATAAAAAAAGCAGCCTCGGCTGCTTTTTTATGTCGTTGACCGAGCTAGTTAGATAGCGCTGTTAATGAACTCAACTAACTGAGATTTAGAAACAGCACCTACTTTTGTTGCTGCAACTTCCCCACCTTTAACAATTAACAGTGTTGGAATACCACGTACATTGTATTTAGGAGCAGTTTCTTGGTTCTCATCAACGTTTAGTTTAACGACTTTCAAACGACCTTCAAACTCAACAGCAATATCTTCTAAAACAGGCGCAATCATTTTACAAGGACCACACCAAGGAGCCCAAAAGTCAACAATTACAGGAGTTTCTGAATTTAGCACTTCATCAGCGAATTGCGCATCAGTAATTTGGATAATATTTTCACTCATCAGTTTAATCCTTAAATCTAAGTATCTATTTAATGAGCCTAGTGTACCATCAAATGACACAGGTAAAAATGAGTTCCTACTAATAAGCTAATAGTAAAACGCTATGACAATAAAGAAGAAATGGCACCTGGAAGCTCGAGCAAAGAGTAGACTTCGGCATCCGCACTAGCTGGCCACTCTTCATTCCATCGCCTTGCGCCATGACGGTTAAACCAGATAGATTTAGCTCCTGCATTGGCCGCACCATAAACATCATCGATTGGATGATCACCAATATGGATAATACTCTCAACAGCCACTCCAGCACGGTCGGCAACGCGCTGAAAAATGCCTTTGTCCGGTTTAGCAATACCCATTTGATCCGCACGTTGTGCGAACTCAAAATACTGCCCTAGCCCAACATAAGGGTGAAACACATCAGCATTGCCGTTAGTAATCACTGCCAGCTTATAATCGGAATAAAGATCTCTCAGCACGTCTTGTGCATGAGGAAATAAATCCACCCTTTGACGCCACTCAGTAAAGTGGGCAAGAGCGGCTTCAGCAACCATATTCGCTTCTTCACTAGGCAAGCCATAATGCTTTAATAAGCGCAAATATACGGCCAATCGCAGAGCCGTTAGATTGGTTTTTAGGTCTGGCTGTTCAAGCAACACATCTTTGCGCAGCTCAAACTGGGTAGTAACAGGGTATTGCTCATACAACCCTGGAAAGCGCTCTTCAAACCAAGATTCCATGGCATATTCGGCACGTTGAATCACAGGTTCAACATCCCATAACGTGTTATCAAGATCAAAGGTGATTAACACACTCATGGCAGCAACCTCGACAGCAAAGCGCACACTAGGTCAGCTATGTATTCAAGAAACAAAGCCCCCTTATCTTGATGGAAAGCTTCAGCACGATTGGAAGCCAACACCAACACCCCAAGTTTTTTGGTCTCTCCAGCACGCTTTAAAATAAGCGGCAAAACGGCCGTGGAGGCAATTCCCTCTGCTTCTTTTTCAAACAAAAAGGCAATTTCATTAGCGGGAAGCTCGCCACAAAAACATTCGGTAAAACCAGATACCTGAGGAATAATGAGGTCGTCTTCAGTTAAAAAGTGAGAGCGAACAGACAAGTCGGGGAAGTCACCAAAGAGCACAAAACGATGAAAGGGAATATTAAATTCATTTTGCACCATATCATCGATCACGACGGCTAGATCTTCAACGGAATCGCAAGCCAAACCAGATAACACTAAGCGCCGACTCTTTTTCATGGTCGCTTCGTTTTCACGGGCAACTGCTACTAGCCGCTCAAACTCCTGTCGATAGCTGGCAGTGGATTTGCGTAGCAAGTTCACCTGGTATTCCAGTAACGATATCGCATTACCTGAAACAGGGTGAGGAAGGGTTAAGCCTTCCAGTAGCTCTGAATTTTTAAGAAAAAAATCAGGGTGACTCGATAGGTACTTAACCACATCCTTTTCGTTCATAATGCCTCTATAGGTAAATTTGACCTTCAAAAACAGTTTCAGCCGGTCCAGTCATCAGAATCGGATGCCCTTCCCCTTGCCATTCAATCCGTAGATCACCACCACGTAAGCGAGCTGTCACTATTGGACCAAGCCAGCCTTGTTTAATACCAGCAACCACGGCCGCACAGGCACCTGTGCCACACGCTTGAGTCTCTCCGACTCCTCGCTCATACACCCTTAAGTTAATTTCATCAGCAGACACCACATCCATAAAACCAACATTCACGTTGTTAGGAAACACATCATGTGATTCCAGCACAGGGCCAACGCTAGACACTAATTCGTCGGTTAAACTACCTACTTTAATAACCGCATGAGGGTTACCTACTGATACAGGTGTGATAGTTTGCACACCAAACTCGGTGTCTATGTCATACAAGGAAGAAGCAGATGCTGGCAGACTAAAAGGCAAATCCTTTGGCTCAAAACTAGGGGTCCCCATGTCTACAGTAACTTGGTCATCATTCATGACTCGCAACTGAATAGGACCTCTTTTGGTTTCAACATTAATAATGTGTTTATTAGTCAGCTCTTTATCTAGTACGAATTTGGCGAAGCAACGAGCACCATTTCCACAGTGCTCAACTTCGGTGCCATCTGAATTAAAAATTCGATAGCGAAAATCCATCTCTGGGTGAGAAGGTGGCTCAACCACGAGCAACTGGTCAAAGCCAATCCCCCAGTTTCGATCACTTAAGCGCTCGATTTGCTTCTTGTTAAAAAACACCTTACGTGAAACCGCATCAACGACTACAAAGTCATTTCCCAAACCGTGCATTTTAGTAAATTTTAATAACACAATAGACTCCTTAGTCTGGTAACACTTGCTCACCAGCCAATTGATGTTCTATCGTTTCACGAGCACGAATTAGGTGAGTTTGTTCACCGTCAACCATCACCTCAGCAGCACGATTACGACTGTTATAATTTGAGGCCATAGTGAAACCATAAGCCCCTGCAGATAACACGGCTAAGTAATCCCCTTCTTGAATATCAAGATCACGGTCTTTACCCAAGAAATCCCCGGTTTCACAAATAGGCCCAACCAAATCATATTGGCGAGTCCCTTGCTCTGTAGGCGTTTGAGAAACTGGCACTATATCCATCCACGCACTGTACAAAGAAGGACGAATAAGGTCATTCATGGCACCATCAATCACTGCAAAGTTTTTATGTTCAGTACACTTTAAGAACTCAACTTGCGTTACTAGCACCCCAGAGTTTGCAGCAATAGAGCGGCCTGGTTCAAAAGCCAACGAGATATCTCGGTCACCTAGTTTTTCCAATAACAAGGCCGCATATTCAGCTGGTTGCGGCGGCTGCTCGTCTTTATAACGCACACCTAAACCACCACCAAGATCAAGGTGTTTAATTTCGATCCCCTGCTCGGCCAACTCATCAATCAGTCCCGTTAGGCGATCAAAGGTATCAAGGAACGGCTGAAGGTCCGTTAATTGGGAGCCGATGTGACAATCAACCCCCATCACATTTAAGTTTGGTAGGCTATGAGCAATTTTATAAATGCGCACCGCGTCTTGAATATCAATGCCAAACTTATTCTCTTTCAACCCCGTTGAAATATAAGGGTGAGTTTTTGCATCAACATCAGGGTTAACTCGCAGAGAGACGGGGGCTTTCTTGCCCATTTCCCCTGCCACTTTATCAAGACGATACAGTTCGGCTTCAGATTCTACATTAAAGCAGTGGATGCCAACCTCTAAAGCCCGTTGCATTTCTAACGCTTGTTTACCAAGCCCTGAAAACATAACTTTTGAAGGGTCGCCACCCGCTTTTAATACACGCTCTAGTTCACCAATTGAGACAATATCAAAACCCGCTCCTAGTCGAGCGAGTACATTTAATATAGCAATATTGGAACAAGCTTTAACGGCATAACATATTAATGTCGGGTGACTAGAAAATGCTTCCGCATAAGCCAGATAACGGGATTCAAACGCCGCACGAGAATATACATAGCAAGGCGTGCCATACTGTTCCGCGATAGTGTTCAGCGAAACCCCTTCAGCATGCAACTGCTGATTCGAGTAGTTAAAAAAATCCAATCTAAATTCCTCAATTCGCAGATGATAACGACTCAATTTGGACGCTTTCAGTTGGTAAATAAAGCGCACCTTTATTACCACACGCCACTATGAACAGGGCAAAAAACACCATAAAGAACCACTTCAACATCATCTTTATCTCTTCTAAACGTATTTGTAACAGTATACTGGCAGGCTTTACGTTTCCCAACCCTAGAAGCACCAATTAACTCAATATTACCAATATATTGAGAAATTACTTTGGTAAACTTGATATTCGGTTTTTCATCACAAGCATTAATGAAACAAGATCAGACTGGAGACGATTAACACCTCACATGAGACAACACTTTTTGCCTAAAAGCCTTGCCATCGTCATTGCTGTGCTGATTCATGTTGCGCTCTTTTTCTGGCTCAACCAATCTCAATGGTTGGCGGACCTATTTGTGCCCTATGAGCCTGCGAAATTGGAAATCCAAATCCAGCCAGCTCAAATTGAAGATGTCGCGCAAGCTGAACATCAAGCGGCCACTGAGCAGGGTCAAACCAAAGAGGTAAAATCGGCTCAGACAGACACTCTACCTGCCTCTACAGAAAAACACGTGGAACAATCTGACATGGGAGATTTACAACCTTTTCTAGAGCAAAGCCCGTTTAAAGAAATCTACCCATGGCAACCAACTTCCGCCCCCCCCTCTTTTTCTTATTCAGACCAAGCGAACTTAACAGCCAAAGAACAAACTCAGACAATTGATACCAGCAAGTTGCTTGATATTGGTGGTCTCACCATCGCAGATTCTGAAGACCCTGCGACCAATGCGATTTTCTCACCGGAATTAAAAAAGCAGATTAAAAAAGCTCAGAGTGACCATCAAGAATATTTAAAAAATCAGGAAAAAGAGCATAACTACCCTATTACCGAAGATGCGGACGGAACTCGTTATGTGAACATTGAAGGAGTATGCTGGAAAATCCCTAACGACCCCACCAAAGAAGAATGGGCGATCGTCTTATCTGGCTGCGGTGGCCAAACCAAGACATTTCATTTTGAACTTAATATTGCGCCAGACTTATTAGGCCCTGACTCACCTTTGCTGTTTCCAACGGAGTAAAGCAACGGCTCAAGCGTAAAACTAGAGCCGTTGTTTGTCGTCTTTAGCGTTTGGCCAACTCTTGCTCTGCTCTTTCTACGGCCAATAACACTTGACGTGGTGCTGTGCCACCAACGTGGTCACGAGCAGCAACAGAACCTTCTAAAGTTAACACATCAAAAACATCTTGCTCTATCATATCGCCGAATCCTTTTAGCTCTTCAAGGGACATTTCAGAAAGATCTTTGCCTTCAGCCACACCGTAACCTACTGCTTTACCCACTACTTCGTGGGCATCACGGAATGCAACCCCCTTACGCACTAGATAATCTGCTAGGTCGGTAGCCGTTGAGAAGCCGCGACGGGCAGCTTCATACATATGCTCTTTACGAGACTCGATCGCAGGGATCATGTCCGCAAAAGAACGCAAAGACCCCTTCAAGGTATCCACGGTATCAAATAAAGGCTCTTTGTCCTCTTGGTTATCTTTATTGTAAGCCAAGCACTGAGACTTCATGAGAGTCAAAAGCCCCATAAGATGACCGTATACACGGCCTGTTTTACCGCGCACTAGCTCTGGCACATCAGGGTTTTTCTTCTGAGGCATAATAGAAGACCCAGTACAAAAACGATCCGGTAAGTAAATGAAGTTAAACTGCGCAGATGCCCACATAACCATTTCTTCCGCCCAGCGAGACAAGTGCATCATGATTATGGATGCAGCTGATGTAAACTCGATTGCAAAGTCACGGTCACTGACCGAGTCTAAAGAATTGTACGTCGGACGCTCAAAGCCCAGTAAGTCGGCCGTCATATTGCGATCAATCGGATAAGTTGTGCCAGCTAATGCAGCGGCTCCTAATGGTAAAATATTGATACGCTTACGGCAGTCCACTAAACGCTCGTAATCACGCAGCATCATTTCATACCAAGCCATTAAGTGGTGGCCGAATGTGACCGGCTGAGCGGTTTGTAAGTGAGTGAAACCTGGCATAATCGTATCAGCTTCAGTTTTTGCAAGGCTTAAGATACCCTGCTGAAGTCGAGTTACTTCTTCCAATAAGAAGTCGATTTCATCACGCATATACAGGCGAATGTCCGTTGCAACCTGATCATTACGAGAACGGCCGGTATGCAACTTTTTACCTGTAATGCCAATTTTTTGCGTCAGACGTGCCTCTATGTTCATGTGCACATCTTCAAGCTCAATTGACCACTCAAATTCGCCGCGCTCAATTTCCGCTTCAATTTCAGTCAACCCCTGAATGATCTGATCTCGCTCGTCTTCTGTCAAAACCCCAACACTTGCTAGCATTTTGCCATGAGCAATCGAGCCTTGAATGTCTTGTTTCGCCATACGTTGGTCAAACTCTACAGAGGCAGTAAAGCGCGCAACAAACGCATCGACAGGCTCAGAAAAACGGCCACCCCATTGTTGATTTGTGGTTTTATTTGTATCAGTCATTCAGTTGTTTCCCAGACAAGTTCAGTAAGACGCAAAGAGTACCTTATGAGGCAACACTTATAAAGTATTGAAAGATGACGCACGAGATTGGAACGAGTATGATTAATGCTTAATAAAGCCACTCCCTTAGACCCTTGTAGGAGAAACAGTGAAAGATAAAATTGTGATTGCCACCCGAGAAAGTCAGTTAGCCCTATGGCAAGCAAACAACATTAAAGACCAACTCTTGAGTCATTACCCAAATCTTAGCGTTGAGCTACTTGGTATGACCACAAAAGGCGATCAAATTTTAGACTCCCCCCTTTCCAAGATAGGGGGTAAAGGCTTATTTGTTAAAGAACTTGAAACGGCGCTAATGGATGGACGAGCAGACATTGCGGTTCACTCAATGAAAGATGTTCCTATGCAGTTCCCTGATGGGCTCGAACTTGCGGTAATTTGTGAACGAGAAGACCCAAGCGATGCCTTTGTATCCAATCAATATAACACTTTAGCTGAACTACCAGATGGCGCGATTGTTGGTACTTCCAGCTTGCGCCGTGCCTGCCAACTACAAACTCTATATCCTCATCTTGTTATCAAAGAACTGCGTGGTAACGTTAATACTCGTCTAGCCAAGCTCGATAACAAAGAATACGACGCCATTATTCTAGCGTCTGCCGGTTTAATACGACTTAAAATGGAAGACAGAATCGCCCAACGCATTCCTGATACCATCAGTTTACCTGCCGGTGGCCAAGGGGCAATGGGCATAGAGTGTCGAAGCGACGACCAAGACACCATTTCCATGCTCCAAACTGTAAAGCATCAAGAGACAAGCTACCGAGTGATGGCGGAACGGGCTGTAAACGAAAGATTAAATGGTGGCTGCCAAGCTCCCATTGCCTGCTTTGCTTTACTCGAAGATAACGAGCTTTGGATTAGAGGATTAGTCGGCAGTCCGGATGGCAAACAAATGCTCACTAGCGAGATCCGTGGCCCCAAAGAACAAGGTATTGAACTGGGCATTCAACTAGCAGAAGACCTCCTCAAACAAGGCGCAGATCGTATTCTAGCGGCTATCCAAGGCAGCTAGGCAATGGGTTATCAGATACTCGTTACACGTCCCGAACCAGAGAACACATTAACCTGCCGTGCAATAGAGCATGTCGGACATCGCCCTATTGCTTTACCCATGTTAGAAATAACACCTATTACCGACCAAGCAAGCCAAGCAGCCATTCGCTCGCAAATATTTAATATCGATGAGTTTCACTATGTCATCTTCGTCAGCAAGAACGCCGCTCGAATCGCCTGTGACTATTTAGACGAATGCTGGCCAATGCTCCCTGTCGGTGTTCATTGGCTAGGTATTGGCCAAGGCACAACACAAGCTCTTATTGATCAAGGTATTCCCGCCTTGTCTCACCCAGGCCACACCAGCGAAGAGCTTTTACATTGGTTAAAGCCTGCTAGAATGAGAGATCAAAAAATTCTTATTGTCAGAGGGGTTGGTGGTCGTACCACTTTAGGCGACAGCTTAATCGCCCGTGGTGCTAAAGTAAGCTACCTTAACCTCTACGAAAGAAAAAAACCTACTTATTTTGCTCAAACATTCACTATGTTGCCCGATATCAATATGATATGGGTTACCAGTGGCGAAGGTCTGAGCAACTTAACGGACTATGCCCAACAATATATGCCGAGCTGGTTTACATTGCCTATTATGACACCAAGTGCAAGAGTAACCGCTCAAGCAAAGAGTCTAGAATGGACCAACGTAATATGCTCTAGCGGAGCAGACGACACTAGCCTGATCGCCGCGACGAACCTTTATAAAGGATGATCGAATGACAGAAAAAAATGAGCCAAACAACGAATTAAAACAGGCTGAAACAACTCCTATGGATAACACTCCTCCTTCATTCGCACAGCTCGACAATAATCAACCAGAGCAGGAACACTCTTCCAGGCAAACTAAGCATACTGTCAGTTTTGTCGCTTTAGGGACTTCCATTGCGGCACTGTTAGCAAGCGGTTGGATTTACTACCAAAGCAGCCAAGCCTCCCATGACCTTGAGATTGCGCAACTCAAAACACATTATTCAACGGTTAGCCGTACTCTAGAGGCGTTAAAAACCCCAAATCAACAGTTGCAAACAGTGCAACAAAACCTAGCTAAACAGCAGCAATACTTCCAACAACAAAATAAAGACTTTGCTGAGCAAAGCGAAACACAACAGCAACAGATCAGCCAACTGCAAGCCAAGGTAAACCGCTTAACCAATACGACTAAAGAAGATTGGAAATTAGCAGAAGCTGAGTACCTCGTTCGTTTGGCAAGCCAACGCTTATTATTAGAGTCTGATAGCCAAGGCTCTGAAGCCTTGTTAAGCAATGCTGATGACATTCTTAAAAGCCTGGAGGACCCAATCGTCTTCGATGCTCGCAAAGCCATAGCAGCGGATATTCAAGCACTTAAAGCCATTGACCATTTTGATCTTGAAGGCCAATACTTAAAATTAGACGCCCTATATCATGCAATTAACACTCTTCCGCAAAGAGAGCCATCAAAAGCTTGGCAAGCCACCCAGACAAACGATTCTGAATCTGACACCACGCCCAATGACAACACCTTTAACAGCACGCTCAATGAACTGTGGCAATCATTGAAATCTTTAGTGGTTATCAACTATCAAAGCAAACCCATTGAAGCTTTATTGCCACCAGCCCAATACCAACAGCTTATTACTGGATTACAGCTACAAATAGATGTCGCCCAAGTCTCTATGGTAAAAGGAGAAAACGACATTTACCAAAACGCTTTAGAGCGCGTTGCAAAAGCGGTTACTGAGCATTTCGACACAAATTCCAACAGTGTGACAAGCTTTCTTGCTACCTTGACAGAATTACAGCAGCTCAACCCGTCTCCTGAACTTCCATCGCCACGTAATTCTCTTATTGAAATGATGCAACTTGCTAATGCATGGAAAGACAGATCTTCTCAAAACACTGAGGAAGAGCAAGAAAAAACGCAAGAAGCGGCGACCATTGACAACACTACCGCTACAGAAGCCGAAGCCGAAGCCGAAATTACGGGGTCAGACTTATTAGAAGAGCAAACAGAAGACAAACTCCCTACCAATACGCTTAAGCAAGAAGCCCAGCCTGACAATACCGCCAAGACAGGAGCACAAGCATGAGAAAATCCCTCTTTCTACTTGTGATTGTCATGGCCGTGGGCGGAGTTTTAGGTCTACTAATGCGCCAAGACAGTGGTTATGTTTTGATTGCTTACAACAACGTCACCATTGAAACCAGCCTTTGGGTATTGGTTGCCTTAATGGTGGTCGCATTATTTGTTATGAGCTGGGTCAAGCGCATCTTATTCATAGCCTTAAGACCCAGCAGTTCGATCGCAAAAGTAACTGATAGTTTGGCTCAAAAACGCGCTTCAAGAAACACTATTCGCGGCATGCTAGAACTCATTGGTGGAAACTGGCGTAAAGCTGAAAAGCTGCTAACAAACAGTGCTGAACGAGTCCCCTACCCGCTTATCAACTACATTGGTGCCGCTTATGCGGCCAGTGAGCAAGATGAGCATGAACGCTCTAAATCTTTGTTGCGCAGTGCTCACCAAAAAACACCTGAAGCGGAGTTCGCCATTAGTTTTGCCCAAAGCCAAATTCAGATGCGCCAAAAGCATTACGAGAGCGCACTGGCATCTCTGTTGCGCTTACAAAAGTTAAAACCGAAGCATAAACAAACTCTGAAAATGCTGGTCACTGTCTACACACAACTAAAAGACTGGGATGCTTTGCTCGCCCTTACTCCTACTCTTAAGAAATACGGCATATTCGATCACGATAACCTTTTTGAGCTCGAAAAAAATGCTTTTCTAGCCCTGTTAGACAACATTAAATTTCGTAATAAGCTTGGCGAAGGAGACAAAAACCTTGTCAGTGAAGTCGAATCGTTGTGGCGCAAGTTAGATTCATTGGATGATGATGAACGTATGCAAACTCTTTATGCCCAAACGTTAATCACCTTTGGCGATGACAGTAAAGCAGAAAGTTTTATTCGCTCTTGCTTAAACAAACACTGGTCTGAAGCCTTAATTTATGAATACGGCAATCTCAATATAGAGAATGCGAAGAAGCTCTTAAGCCAATGCGAAAACTGGTTAAAGAAAGAAACGGACAGCGCCAACTTGTATTTAGTTTGTGGACGCTTTAGTCAGTGCCTACAACTTTGGGGCAAAGCAAAAGATTACTACGAGAAAGCGTTTTCTCTTGACCCTCAAAATGAAGCACTGGTTGAACTAGGACGCCTGTTACAGGCTATGGGGGATGAAAAATCCAACCAAGAAATGGTGCGCATTAGCTTACAACAAGCAAGCCACCAGCTAAAACCATTACCACTTCCCCACCTTCACTAACAAATCCCTAGGCGCTAACCATTAGCGCCTAGCGTACTTCATCATCTCATTACGCGATTAAGCCAACGCACAATGACTGGTAGCAAATACGTCGGCAGCTGTAAGGCCCCCAGTAATGGAATAAATGCGGGACCCAATAAGCTCCCTGCAATGGTGTAAGTCAGTAGCACATTACGGTTAGTTGAGGTTAATGCCGCCGTTAACGCTATTTCTTTTCCTTGATTACGATAAACGATAAAAGCACCAACAAACAAGATGACACATAAGCCGATGGCAATGAGCAAATAGTTTAGTGCAACTAAAGGGTCCTCATCAAAAGCGACTCGAAAACCACCAATCAAACCAAAAGGGAAAGTAAAAACCAGAATTATGGTATAAGGGGACACTTTTTGAAGCAGGGAATTCAAGGATTTTTCCGGCATCAAAGCATGCACCACAAAAGAAAAAACCATAGGCCCAAAGATAAAGACCACCAAGCGCAAGAAATAGGTTTGTAGATCCAGGCTTACTTCATTGTCTTGAAACAGCATCAATGTGATAAAAATACTCACTGGCAATATCAAGGTGGTTGCAATGGTCATGGCCATCGCTTGAAGTGCATCAAAACCTAATGCTCTCACTATCGCTGGTGTGGCAAACAAAGATCCTGTTGCCGCTGCAGCAACACAAGCTAGCAACAAGTCTGGGGAGAACGATAGAAAATAACCAAGCAGCGCCACGATAAACATCATGCCAAAGCTATGTAAACAGGCGAAGCGCCAAACTGAATAGGACTTTAAACGCTCAATAAGCTGGCGCTGTTTCATACCCAGCAAGGTTAGAGTCATTAGAAGAAACAGAGAAATGGGTAAGTACGGAAATAAAGCTAATGATGCAGAAGGTAATAAAAAACCCAAAATTGCTGTGACAAACATCAGCAATAAGGAATGGCGCACAATGAAACCGAGCAAGAAAAACTCCTAGAAATACAGCAAATAACTTATTATTTTTTAGCGATATTTAAACGCTTGTTATTTTCAGGCAGCTCAGCCAGTTCAATAGGCCAACGCTCTCTAGCCTGATCAAATTTGTCGCGCAATTGAGCAACCTCTTCCAGCGCGACTTCCTTGTCTTTATGCTTAGAACGCCGCTCAATAGAAGGAAAGGGGATTAAATTATCTCTCATAATTTCTCTCTATTAAGACTACCTCTAGATATCTATCGACACTCTATGGATAATCTTGAATAAACGCAAACAAAGAGTCTAAGATACTTATTATGAAAATTCTAATTTCACCGGCTAAAACATTGGACCTAACGTCTGAGCCGAATAGCAACAGGTTCTCTACCCCCAAATTGCTCGAACACTCCCAGCAACTCATTGATACTATTAAAGACTACTCTCCTGCCGATATCGCCAGCCTAATGAAGCTAAGCGACAAACTGTCTACTTTAAATGTATCACGCTACCAAGAATGGCAACAGGAGCACAGCAAAGCAAATAGCCGCCCAGCTGTTTACACCTTCATGGGAGATGTTTACACCGGGCTAGACGCCTACACACTTAGCGAGCAAGACATTGATGAAGCTCAACAACGGCTTCGCATTCTGAGCGGTTTATACGGCCTTCTTAAACCACTAGATCTGATGCAGGCCTACCGACTTGAAATGGGCACTAAACTCGCCAACAGCCGTGGAAAAAATCTTTATGAATTCTGGGGCGACATCATTGTAGAGCAACTCAATTCAGAACTGGCTGAAGAGGAACTTCTTATTAACCTTGCTTCCAATGAATACTTCAAAGCGGTTAATAAGCGCAAACTCAATAACACACTGATCACACCTGTTTTCTTAGACGAGAAGAACGGACAATACAAAGTTATCAGTTTCTACGCCAAAAAAGCCCGTGGCTTAATGGCCCGATATCTTATCCAGGCACCATGTGAAGACCTGGAAAGCGTGAAACAATTCAGTCTGGCTGGTTATCGCTATGATGAGCAAACCTCAACCCCGAATGAGCCTGTATTCAAACGTTCTGAAGAATTTCATAACAAATAGGTTGAAACGTTAATGCGATAACGTCGGCAGGCTGTTATTGCATTAACTTGGCTTTATTCCTAGCGTGACTCTGTCTTTTCCTGCGTAATCTTGAAAGCTCTCGACGCCGTGGTAGCCATACCGCTTGAAAAGGTCCCGAACTGACTCAGCTTGATCATAACCATGCTCAAAAACAAGCCGGGCATTCGGCGCAAGGTAGCGAGGCGCTTGCTCAATAATAAGTCGAATATCTTGCAAGCCATGCTCAGCACTGACTAAAGCACTTTTTGGTTCAAATCGAACATCCCCTTGATGAAGGTGTTCGTCATCAGGGTCAATATAAGGAGGGTTAGAGACAATCAAATCAAAGGCCTCTTCAGGAGGTAAACGGTCAAACCAACAACTCTGGTGAAAATTAACCGACAGCTGATTTTTCAACGCATTGCTTTGTGCTAAAGCAACCGCCTCAGGCACAAGGTCAACACCAACAACAGAGGCATTCGGCACTTCTTTGGCAAGAGCCAGTGCTATAGCCCCAGTGCCAGTCCCCAAGTCTAAAATACGATTAACCTGGGTTTGATCGATACACTCTAAGGCAACCTCAACTAGGCGCTCAGTATCTGGACGCGGAATCAGTGTACAAGGAGCCACATCAAGATCCAGCGTCCAAAACGCTTGTTCACCCAGTAAATAAGCCACCGGTTCGCCATCTATTCGACGCACTAAGAGACGTTCAAATTGCTCCACATCCGAATCATTCACTTCACGCTCAGGCCAAGTAAACAAATAGGATGTGGTAACTTTTAGTACATGCGATAAGATCAGCTGAGCATCAAGCAAAGCAGTTTCAGAACCCTGCTGCAAACGCTCAGTTGCCTGTTTTAATACACTGTCAATTCGAGCCATAAGTCAGTCGAATTAACCTTCACCGCTCAAGGTAGCTAGCTGCTCAGCCTGGAACTCGTTCACAAGAGGGTTAATCAGAACATCCAAGTCCCCTGTAACGATTTCATCTAGCTTGTACAAGGTAAGGTTAATACGGTGATCTGTAACACGCCCTTGAGGGTAGTTGTAAGTACGAATACGCTCAGAGCGGTCGCCACTTCCCACTAGAGATTTACGAGCTTCAGACTGCTCACTGGCCGCTTTCTCTTGCTCAGCAGCCAATAGTCGAGAGGCCAGTAAAGACATCGCTTTAGCACGGTTTTTATGCTGTGAGCGCTCATCCTGACACTCAACTACAACGCCAGTAGGAATGTGTGTAATACGAATTGCTGAATCCGTTTTGTTGACGTGCTGACCACCCGCACCTGACGCCCTAAAGGTATCAACACGCAAGTCAGCCTTATTAATATCCACACCCTCCACTTCGTCCATTTCTGGCATGATAGCCACAGTACACGCAGAGGTATGAATACGCCCTTGAGACTCAGTTGCAGGCACTCGTTGTACTCGATGCGCACCAGATTCAAACTTAAGCTTTGAATAGGCCCCGTCACCAACGATACGCGCAATCACTTCTTTATAACCGCCATGCTCACCTTCACTGGCACTCACAATTTCTACCTTCCAGCGCTGTGTTTCAGCATAACGTGAATACATGCGGAATAAGTCGCCAGAGAAAATAGACGCCTCATCACCACCTGTACCAGCACGTACTTCTAAAAACACATTGCGAGAATCGTTAGGGTCTTTCGGCAGCAACAGTTTTTGCAAGGTGAGCTGGAGCGTTTCTTGTTGTTGTTGGCCAGCTTTCATTTCTTCCACACCCATCTCTTTAATATCTGGGTCGGAGTCCGTCATCATGACTTCTGCTTCTTCAATGTTTTCAAGAACTTGTTGGTATTCTTCAAAGCACTTCACGACAGGTTCAAGTTCGGCGTACTCTTTTGAATACGTGCGAAATAAATCCTGATCCATAATGACATCGGCTTCACTCAATAAAGCAGCCAATTCCTCATAGCGCTCAGACAAACTTTCTAATTTAAACTTAATAGAGTCTTTCATTGTTAATTTTCTTTTTCTTCATCAATACCCAAAACATTCGACGCAATCTTTAATGCCTGTTGATCAGCGTCAGCACCCGCATCACGTAAATACCGTGTTGGGGCATGAATGAGTTTATTCATTAAATTATGAGCAAACTTGTTTAGAACTTGTTCCGGTGCCTGACCGGATTCTAAACTTTTAATGGCTTTGTCTAACTCAGCTTGTTTAATCGATTGAGCAGAGTCTCGAAAGGTAACAATCAAGTCTGATACTTTTCGAGACTCAACACCGCGACGATAAGTCGCCACACCTTCATCTATAATACTTTCTGCTGCTTTAGCGGCGTCATGACGGGCCTTAACATTCTCCTCAATCACAGAATGTAGGTCATCAACCGTATATAGATAAGCATCTCTTACATCTTCTACTTCTGGTTCAATATCTCGCGGAACAGCAATATCAACCAGCAACATAGGCGAGTGACGGCGCTGTTGTGTCGCCTTCTCCACCATCCCTTTACCAATGATCGGAAGTTGACTCGCTGTCGACGAAATGACGATATCAGCCTGACCTAAATACTCCCCGACATCCCCCAGCAAAATGGCTTCAGCTCCTAGGTCATGGGCAAGCTTTTGGGCGCGTGCTAGAGTGCGGTTGGCGACTATAATACGTTTAACACCACTTTCTCGTAAGTGCTGCGCCACCAGCTCAATTGTTTGGCCAGCACCCAGAAGCAAAGCCGTCGATTTTTTCACATCCGCAAAAATACGTTGTGCTAGGCTCACGGCAGCAAACGCAATTGAAACCGGGTTCTCACCTATGGCCGTGTCCGTGCGGACACGTTTTGCGACAGAAAATACCTTTTGAAACAAGCTTTCCAGCTCACTCCCAATACAAGCACCTTCTTGAGACACTGCGTAGGCCGATTTTACTTGACCAAGAATTTGCGGCTCACCCAATACTAAAGAGTCGAGGCCAGATGCCACACGCATAACATGGCGAACACTTTCATCGTCATTGTAGGCATAACAATATTGCTTGAGTTCAGCGATATCTAGCTGATGATACTCCCCTAACCAGGTCACTAGATCGTCGGCTTTATCAATACTTTCTGAGGCACAGTAAAGTTCAGTGCGATTACAGGTAGAAACAATCACCGCTTCGCTTGCCAGCTTTTGCGACACGATGGATGACAACGCATCGATCATTTTTTCTGGCGCAAAAGCAACTCGCTCCCTAATCGATACAGGTGCTGTTTTGTGGTTAACGCCCACGGTAATTAGTGACATTCAGAAACTCTTATCAAGGGTCGACATTAAGGCATACATGGAAAGGTAACACGTTTGCTCCGACTCATTTGTCGTTATGGTTCATCATTATACGAGAATCTGGCACCTTTTCGTACCAGTTAGATTAATAAATCTCATAGGAATAATTCATACATATAGCTGACATCAGAGCCTTAGGGCGCTAATATGAGGTTTAATGTACAAGAGTTGGCAAAGAAATGTTACTGAAAAGTCGAACTAAAAAGCAGATTTCAAGAGCAGGTTCAATTAAGAACAGCGTCTTACTGTCTGTTATTTGCTTTTCATTAAGCGCTTGTCAAACAACTGAAAAGTCTATCTCGCCCGTCGTCTCTAAACCTCGATCAGCCCCTACTGATGAAACTGAGGTGAGCCGCAGCTCTAGTGAATTTATCAGCGCTCTACTCGCTGCGGAATTTACGCTACAACGTGAAGGAGCTGATGCAGCCTATCCCCAATTCTATGCTTTAGCCAGTGAATACCGAGACCCAAAACTCATTCGACAATTGTCTCAAGTGGCGATTGCGACTCAAAATACGTCCAGAATTCTTCACAGCACAGATTTATGGCTGACCTTAGAACCAAAATCTAGCCAAGCTTACGCATTAAAATTTCAAATACTCATCAAAGCAGATCAAAAAGACAGCGCAGCAGCCTTGCTAACGAGTGCAGAACAGAATCAAGTAGAATTGGTTTTTCTACCAGCCTACCTAGAACAGCATATAAGTGACGAAAAAGTCGTTCATTGTATTTCTGAAACCCTCAAGGCGCTCCCTAAAAGCACCAGCAATAACCACCAAGTCATTTTAACAGCCGCTCGGCTCAGTTACTTAAATGGGGAATTTCAAGCATCTGTTGACGCTATTGATAAACTCTCTAAAGAACAGCCAGACAGCTTATCTGAAAATGCTTACCTAATTTCAGCATACAGCCATGAAAAGCTGGGTCAGAGTTCTGAAGCGATAAAAACGCTACAGGCTTCTTTGCAACGACACCCTAACAGCCAGTTAACGCTAAGCCCGCTACTTGAGCTCTTGACGATCGGAGGGCAAGCCGAGCAAGCCTATTCTTTATATTTGGAACATGCCCCTGAATCTGAAAATGCGTTTACTGCCGGCATTCAATTTGGCCGCATACTGTTAGCCAACAAGCACCCCCAATTGGCACTCAATGTTATTCGTCAACTACCCCGTTCCCAACCAGGCCTTAACGAACAAAAGGTTTATTTAGAAGCCGTAGCTTTGTTTGAATTGGGCAAGACAAACCAAGCCATAGAAACAATGCTAACGGTGCAAGGGGCACTTAAAGCTAACGCCACAGAGCAAACAGCGAAATGGCTATACCATGATCAACGCGAAAATGAGATAAACGCTATCGCCATTCAGCGCTTAAGCCGCGAAAACGCACCAGAAGAACTAGCAACCATAAGCCGTTTACACAATCAATTCAGTAATCAGAAACTGTCTTTCGAGCTCCTTTCTCAGGCGCTTTTGCTTTACCCAGAATCAGATTCAGTGCGTTATCAAAAAGCTTTACTTGCTGACTTACTGGGTAACTGGCAAGAGGCTGAAAAAGAATTCCTGTGGTTGCTGCAAAAAGATCCGCTTAATCCTCGTTATCTGAATGCACTTGGCTACACCTTGCTGGTGCGCACAACCCGAGTGAATGAAGCGATGGACTATATTGAGCAGGCTTATGAACAATCAAGCAACGACCCGGCTATTATAGACAGTTTAGGTTGGGGCTTTTTTATTATGGGCGAGCTAGAACAAGCTGCTTACTATCTTAAAAAAGCATGGACGATCTTACCCGACCCTGAAATTGCCGCTCACTATGGCGAGGCACTTTGGGCGCAAAAAAACTATCAACAAGCTGTAAATGTTTGGCAAGCGGCTTTAAGTCAGTCTCCGGATGCCCCTATACTACAAGAAACTATTAATCGTTTATCACCCAGTTTGTTTCAGTACGCTTCGCAGCCAACGGACTCTAAGGATAACTAGATAATGCCAATTCGCCTTCCACTGCTGTTATTAATCAGCCTAGTGATTGCCGCTTGTAGCAGCCAACCCAATATCTCCACACCTACTCCTACAAGTGTAGAAGCCATAAGCCACTGGGATATTTCAGGCCGCATTGGTATTCGTACTCAAGACGATGCGGTATCTGGCAATTTTAGTTGGCAACAGACTCCCCAAGATTTTTCTTTGGATATTGTTGGACCATTTGGGCAAGGAGCCACATCGTTGTCTGGCACAAATCATGAGATGGTTACACTCACTTATAAAGACCAAGTCGTCAGTGCAACAGACGCCACCACACTGTTGCAACAAGAGCTCGGCTGGGAGTTTCCTGTTGAGCAAGCGGTTTACTGGGTGCGCGGACTAGCCAGCCCTAACTCAACAGCCAACAATGAATTCGATGAATCAGGTCAGCTAGCCCAACTACAACAAGACGGTTGGCAGATCCAATATCGAAATTACACCGAGATCAGCGGTTTATCGCTGCCTCAACGCATTCAAATCTCTAAGCCCCCTTTTCGAGTTAGCTTAATAATTAATCAATGGACAATTCAATAAGTACACTAACACTGCCGTCTCCTGCCAAGCTCAATCTTTTTCTACATATAAATGGGCAAAGACAAGACGGCTATCATGAACTACAAACGATATTTCAATTCTTAGATTTATCAGACCAGTTAACATTTCACCGAACCGAGACACCAGGCATCACCCTTTCCCCACCTATACCGGGTGTCGCGGACGAAGATAACCTGATTGTAAAAGCCGCCAAAGCACTATTACCCTATCAAGCAAACTCTTGCTTTGGAGTACAGATTGACTTAGTAAAGCAACTTCCTATGGGTGGAGGCATTGGCGGCGGGAGCTCTAACGCTGCGACCACCTTACTAGCCTTAAACACTTTATGGGACTGCCAATTATCCTTAGACAAATTGGCTCAGATTGGCAGTCTGCTTGGTGCCGATGTAGCCGTTTTTGTGAAAGGGTTTTCTGCCTTTGCTGAAGGCATTGGTGACATACTGCACCCTATTGAACCAGTAACGCCTTACTACCTTCTTGTAAAACCGGATTGCCATGTTTCTACTGTCCAAATTTTTACCGATAAGTATTTGACAAGAGACACCCCGCCCATCAAAATATCGCACGCCTTGAAGCTGGATGGGCATAATGACTGTTTGGAAGTGGTTCTCAAGTACAATCCTGAGGTAAAAGACGCTTACTTTTGGTTAAAAGAGCACGGAAATGCGAAATTAACCGGTACAGGAGCTTGTTTATTCCTTGCATTCGACAATTGGCAGGATGCTGAAAACGTGAGGTTATCTGTCCCAGATAAATGGCAGGCTTGGGTTTGTCAGGGGTGTAACGTGTCACCCACTCATAGAGCACTTAACCAGTGGATTGAGCAACAAGGAGTCTAGTAGATACATTTCTACAGCCTCGCCAGTCTATTTTCATCGCTACAAAATACAAAGGGTATACAAAGTGTCCAAGTTGATGGTTTTTACCGGTAATGCAAACCCTGAACTCGCTCGCAGAGTGGTACGCCGCTTAGGGCTTCCAATTGGAAATGCAACAGTAGGTAAGTTTAGCGACGGAGAAATCACTGTCGAAATCAATGAAAACGTTCGCGGTAAAGATGTTTTCATTATCCAATCCACCTGCGCCCCAAGCAATGACAACCTAATGGAACTGATTGTCATGGCCGACGCTTTACGTCGCGCCTCTGCTACTCGAGTGACCGCTGTTATCCCTTACTTTGGTTATGCTCGTCAAGATCGACGTGTACGCTCTGCAAGGGTCCCGATTACTGCTAAGGTCGTAGCTGACATGATCTCTGCAGTGGGAATCAATCGTGTATTAACCGTTGACCTACACGCAGACCAAGTACAAGGTTTTTTTGATATTCCAGTTGATAACGTATATGCTACGCCGCTCTTACTGGATGACCTGCAACGCCAAGGCCACAATAACATCACTGTCGTCTCTCCAGATGTTGGTGGTGTGGTACGTGCCCGCGCCTTTGCTAAGCTTTTAGATGATGCAGATTTAGCCATCATCGATAAACGCCGTCCACGTGCCAATGAAGCGCAAATCATGCATTTGATTGGTGATGTTGAAGGTAAGACTTGTGTCCTAGTGGATGACATGTGTGATACTGGTGGCACTCTTTGCGCCGCTGCAAAAGCACTAAAAGAACACGGCGCTGAAAAAGTGCTTGCTTACTGTACTCACCCAGTACTGTCTGGCAAAGCCATTGATAACATTTCGAATTCCGTGCTCGATGAGTTGGTTGTGACTGATACCATCCCATTGACACCTGAGGCACTTAAGTGTACTCAAATCCGCCAATTGTCGATGTCTGACATTATGGCTGAGGCTGTTCGTCGCGTCTGCAACGAAGAGTCTATTAGTGCTATGTTTGGAGCCTAAACCAAACACTTTCGCTCGGAATGGGTCGCAGTTCTGGGCATTTAACTTATGAACAATTAGGAAATTAAAATGACATTATCTATTAATGCCGAAGCACGTAACCTAGAAGGTAAAGGTGCGAGCCGCCGCCTTCGCAACCAAGGTCAAGTACCTGCTGTAATCTACGGCGGTGACGCTGAGCCACAATCTGTTGCTTTTAAGGATAACGAGCTTGTTAAAGCCGTTGCTACTCCTGGCTTCCTAACAGGTCTTATCGAAGTATCTGTTGCTGGTAAAGCTGAAAAAGTAATTGTTAAAGCGCTACAACGTCACCCAGCTACAGGCGCAGTAATGCACCTTGACCTACTACGTGCTCAAGAAGACAAAGTTCTTACAACTCGCGTACCTTTAACTTTCGCTGGCGCTGCTAAGAGCGAAGGCGTGAGCAAACAAGGTGGTCGTCTAACAATTGAAGCTAAGCTTGCTGAAGTACGTTGCCTACCTGCAAACCTTCCAGAAGCCTTGACTGTTGATGCTAGCCAAGCTCAACTAGGTCAAATCTTCCACTTGTCTGACGCTCAACTTCCTGAAGGCGTTGAACTTGTTGCTTTGCTTAAAGGCGCTGATCACGACCAACCAATTGGCCGTATCGAGAAGTCTAAGCGTTAATATCATTGAAGGTGGCATTGTGACTGGTTATAAACTATTAGTCGGCCTGGGTAATCCTGGCAGCGAATATGAAAACACTCGTCATAATGCAGGCGCTCAGTGGATAGAGGCATTGGCTCAGCAGAGCCAATGCCTTCTTCGTTTAGAAAAGAAATTTTTTGGCTTATTTGGAAAAGTTTCTATAGCTGGTGAAGAATGTTTCCTTCTTATTCCCACCACCTATATGAATTTAAGCGGCAAAGCCGTACAAGCCGTCTGCCAATTCTACAAAATCCTCCCTCAAGAAGTCTTAGTCATTCATGATGAACTAGACATTCCTCCTGGCAGCGTCAAATTAAAGAAAGGCGGAGGACACGGTGGCCACAATGGCCTGAAAGACATCATCGCAAAACTTGGCAACAATAAAGATTTTACACGTTTACGCATCGGTATAGGCCACCCAGGCCACGCTAGCCAAGTTGCTAACTATGTTTTAAAGAAAGCCGCTCCAACCGAATACACCAAGATAATGCAGACGATTGATGAATCTTTGCGCTATCAAGATGACATAGTAAAAGGCGACTTGAGCCGTGTCATGAATCAACTTCATAGCTATAAAGCTTAACCTTACGATTTCAGGAATTTCATTATGGGTTTTAATTGCGGCATCGTTGGCTTACCTAACGTTGGTAAATCCACTCTATTTAATGCTTTAACAAAAGCAGGTATTGGAGCAGAAAACTTCCCTTTCTGTACTATTGAGCCAAACGCAGGCGTGGTTGCCATGCCTGACCCAAGACTCAACGCCTTAGCTGATATTATTAGCCCTGAGAAGGTCATCGCCACCACTATGGAGTTCGTCGATATTGCTGGGTTGGTTGAAGGTGCGTCAAAAGGGGAAGGTCTGGGCAATAAGTTTCTTGCCAATATTCGCGAAACCGATGCCATTGCACACGTCGTGCGCTGTTTTGAAGACGACAACGTCATTCACGTTGCCAATCATGTGAACCCTAAAGCCGATATTGAGGTTATTAACCTCGAATTGATCTTCGCAGATATTGAATCTGTTGATAAACAGCTACAGCGTACAGCAAAGAACGCCAAAAGCGGCAACAAAGAAGCCATTGCTCATAAAGCGTTCCTTGAGCGTATTAAAGCGCACTTAGAAGATGGCCTACCAGTACGCTCTATGGAGCTGACGGACGATGAGCGCAAAGAAGTGAAGCTCATGCACTTACTCACCACAAAGCCGACCATGTACATTGCTAACGTCTCTGAGGACGGTTTTGAAAACAACCCTTACCTTGACCAGGTAAAAGAGATCGCCGCAGCAGAGAGCGCAGTTGTCGTGACCATCTGCAACCAACTAGAAGCAGAAATTTCAGAGCTAGACGCTGAAGAGATGCAAGACTTCTTGGATGAAATGGGAATGGAAGAACCTGGCCTTGACCGTGTTATTCGCGCAGGTTACGAACTATTAAACTTGCAAACCTATTTCACCGCAGGTGTAAAAGAAGTTCGCGCTTGGACAGTGAAGCAAGGTGCTACTGCCCCTCAAGCGGCTGGCGTTATCCACACCGACTTCGAAAAAGGCTTTATCCGTGCTGAAGTTGTGAGCTACGACGACTTCATTAGTTACCAAGGAGAAAACGGTGCTAAAGAAGCGGGCAAATGGCGTCTTGAAGGTAAGGATTACCTAGTGAAAGACGGCGATGTTATGCATTTCCGTTTTAATGTTTAATTAAATAAAAGAATTTTAGAAAAACACTTGACCCGTTAACGGGTTATATGAATAATATCGCGCCACAGACACAGCGAAGCATTGTTTCAAAAGTGTTTGTGCCGAGATTGTTGGGGTATAGCCAAGCGGTAAGGCAACGGGTTTTGATCCCGTCATGCGTTGGTTCGAATCCAGCTACCCCAGCCACTTTCTCGAAGGCTATGTAGCTCAGTTGGTTAGAGCACATCACTCATAATGATGGGGTCACTAGTTCGAATCTAGTCATAGCCACCAACAACTCGATATTGTTGGGGTATAGCCAAGCGGTAAGGCAACGGGTTTTGATCCCGTCATGCGTTGGTTCGAATCCAGCTACCCCAGCCATCGATATCGATACAGAATTAGGCTATGTAGCTCAGTTGGTTAGAGCACATCACTCATAATGATGGGGTCACTAGTTCGAATCTAGTCATAGCCACCATTCTAATTCTTTCTAATTGGGGTATAGCCAAGCGGTAAGGCAACGGGTTTTGATCCCGTCATGCGTTGGTTCGAATCCAGCTACCCCAGCCAGAAAGCCTCTCTTTAAGTTTTTTCTTTTTTCCGTGAACTTTATTTCCATACTGCTATATAATAATTGAAAGTTATCCACCTTCTTTATTTATGGACATAAGATAATGAAAAAAGCGCTTCTTATTGCGACAGCCGCAACTGCCCTTACTGCTAACACAGCGTTTGCTGACTTGCTTGGCGCAAATGCTGAATTTGGTCTATTTGAGTCAGAAAATACTTTTTCTACTGACGACACTCGCAGCTACAACTTAGACGATGATTCTGGCCAATACTTCAGTGCCGACGTCCAACACTTTATTCCACTTATCCCTAACGTTCGTGTAGACGTTTTCAGCCTAAGCACATCAGGCACTAGCACTTCTGGCGGTACAACCACTGCAACAACTCTAGATATCGAAACGAAAGACGTCACAGGCTACTATGGCCTAGGTCTTTTATGGGTTGGCGTAGAAGGTGGTTTGACAGTTCGTAATCTAGAAATGAACTATGACATTGGCGGCACAGAAACAGAAGTCAGCAAGTCTGCTGTTCCTATGCTTTATCTAGCGGCTACTTTGTCCATTCCTGGAACTGGCATTACACTGGCAGCTGAGTCAAAAACGGTGTCTTCTTTTGACGATACAACCATTACCGACGAAATTTACAAAATTCAGTATGAAACACCTTTCTTAGTGGGTATTGAAGCCGGTTACCGAAGCCTAGAGCAAGAAGTGAAAAACACGAAGGCTGAAAACGAAGGCTACTTCATTGGGGTAACCATAGATATTTAATATCTTCCTCAGCGAAAAACGCCCCAGCCGGAATATTCCGACTGGGGCGTTTTTGTTAACAGGGATTTTTGTCGTTTATTTATTTCACAACTGGCTTATTTTTCGAAAACGATGTTGCCATCTTGCCAAGCAGCTTGAATGTCGTCACCGCTGATAAACTTGCCAGACAACAAATCACTTGCTAATGGATTTTCTATCCATTGCTGGATCGCTCGTTTAAGAGGACGAGCGCCGTACACTGGGTCGTAACCCACCTCAGCCAGCTGCTCCATCACCTCTTCACTCAAACTTAAGGTCATACCCATTTCTTTGAGACGATGACTTAATTGAGCCAGCTGAATTTTAGCAATGCCTTGTATTTGTTTTTGCATCAGCGGATGAAACACCACGGTTTCATCAATACGGTTAATAAACTCAGGTCTAAAGTGGCTAGAGACCACAGACATCACTCTTTGTTTGATCTCGTCATACTGGCTTTGTTGATTCAGGTCTTGGATCACATCGGAACCAAGATTCGAAGTCATCACAATGACGGTATTACGAAAATCAACAGTGCGTCCTTGTCCATCGGTTAAACGACCATCGTCGAGCACCTGTAATAGTATATTGAAAACATCAGTATGAGCTTTCTCAATTTCGTCTAACAATAAAACAGAATAAGGTCGCCTTCTTACTGCTTCGGTTAAATAACCGCCCTCTTCATAACCCACATAGCCTGGTGGCGCACCGATCAGCCGAGCCACGGAATGTTTTTCCATAAACTCAGACATATCAACCCGGACCATGGCTTGCTCAGTATCAAACAAAAAGCGCGCTAACGACTTACATAACTCAGTTTTACCCACACCAGTAGGCCCTAAGAAGAGAAAAGAGCCATTCGGCCTGTTAGGGTCTGCCAAACCGGAACGAGAGCGTCTAACGGCGTCTGAGACCGCCTTAACCGCTTCTTCTTGACCAATGACAGAGTCATGTAGCACAGCTTCCATTTTCAATAACTTATCGCGCTCGCCTTCTAACATTTTATCGACAGGTATCCCTGTCCAGCGAGACACAACGGTGGCGATTTCTTCTTCCGACACCTTGCGTTTAAGCAGTTGCATTTGCGCATCTTCTTCGCTTTGGCTGGCTTTTTCTATTTCCGCTTCAAGCATGGGAATGACGCCATACTGCAACTCAGACATTTTCGCCAAATTGCCTTCTCGGCGCGCTTCTTCCATTTCGTGGCGCACCGCCTCTAGCTCTTCTTTTAATTTCTGGGCCCCTTGCACAGACGCTTTCTCTGCATTCCAGATTTCTTCCAAATCTGAGAACTGTTTTTGCAACCCAGCTATGTCTGCCTGCAATTCAGATAAACGCTGTTTAGCGCCTTTGTCTTTTTCTTTTTTAAGCGCTTCTTGCTCTATTTTTAATTGAATTAAACGACGCTCTAAACGATCCATATCTTCAGGTTTAGAGTCCATTTCCATACGGATACGGCTAGCCGCCTCATCGATCAAGTCTATTGCTTTGTCCGGTAACTGGCGGTCAGTAATATAGCGCTTAGACAGCTTCGCCGCAGCAATGATGGCAGAGTCGGTAATATCAACACCATGATGGACTTCGTAGCGCTCTTTTAAGCCTCTTAAAATCGCGATCGAGTCTAACTCACTCGGCTCTTCCACCAGCACTTTTTGAAAGCGCCTTTCAAGAGCGGCATCCTTTTCTATGTATTGGCGATACTCGTCAAGAGTGGTGGCCCCGACACAATGCAACTCACCACGAGCTAATGCAGGTTTTAGCATGTTTCCTGCATCCATAGAGCCTTCTGATTTCCCAGCTCCCACCATGGTGTGAATTTCGTCAATGAATAAAATAACCTGACCTTCTTGTTTAGAAAGCTCAGAAAGAACAGCTTTTAACCTTTCTTCAAACTCGCCTCGATATTTAGCCCCAGCAATCAAGGTACCCATATCTAAGGACAATACGCGTTTATTTTTTAGCCCTTCTGGCACCTCTCCATTAATAATGCGTTGTGCCAACCCCTCAACAATGGCAGTTTTACCGACCCCTGGTTCACCTATTAGTACTGGGTTGTTTTTTCGACGACGTTGCAATACTTGAATGGTTCGGCGAATCTCATCGTCTCGACCAATTACTGGGTCCAACTTCCCTTGTGCCGCTCTTGCTGTGACATCTTGAGTGTACTTATCCAATGCTTGGCGATTCTCTTCAGCGTCTGGGTCATTGACACTGTCACCACCACGAACTTGCTCGATAATCGCAGCCACATCTTGTTTAGTTACCCCAGATGCTTTTAGTGCTTTTGCCAGCTCGTCTTTACCGTCGAACATGGCCAGCAAAAAGAGCTCCGAAGAGATAAACTGATCTTTGCGTTTTTGAGCTTCTTTGTCTGCTAAGTTTAACAAACGACCAACTTCGCTCGACATTTGCACATTGCCATCATGCTCTTTCACTTTTGGCATGGCATCTAATGTTTGAATAAGCTTTTCTTTAAAAGCGCTCACAGATAAGCCGGCTTGCTGCAAAATAGGTCGAATCCCCCCACCTTGCTGCTCAAGCATAGCCATAAAAATATGAATAGGTTCAATATAGGCATGATCATGGCCTAATGCGATAGATTGCGCATCAGAAAGAGCCATTTGTAGCTTACTGGTTAAACGGTCAATTCTCATAACGACCTCCTTATTAAAGTAAGAGTAAGTTCTCTGTTACTCACTTAATAAGCCTGTTTACAGTAATTTCAATGGATGAGTGTCATTATTTTGACACCCATCAATAAATTAAGAAATTATTCGATCCAAATGACCGATGCCATTCGGCCAGTTTTGCCATCACGGCGGTAGGAGTAGAAGCGCTCTTCATCTTGATAGGTACAGAATTTTCCGCCATAAACCTTAGCGACACCTGCCTTTGTGAGACGCTGCTTAGCCAATAAATACAAGTTACCAAGCCACTTTCCATTATTTTTTTGCGTAAAGGCTTGCCCTGCATCTGGGTCTTTCTCAACAAAGGCTTCACGGACCTCAGGGCCCACTTCGAAGGCATCTGGGCCGATAGCAGGACCAAGCCAAGCCATAACTTCTTGCCCTGTAAACTCTTCAAGAGTGCGTTCTAACACCCCTTCACACAGCCCACGCCAACCAGCATGAGCAACCGCCACTTGTGTTCCTTCTAGATTACAAAAAAACACCGGCAGACAATCTGCGGTAAGCACTGCACATACTTGTTGCTTGGAGGCAGTATAGGCGGCATCTGAAGTCACGTCATTACAAGATGAAGGTAAGTTTTTTACCACAGTGCCATGCACCTGATTCAACCAAACAAGGGAGTCTGGCATAGCAATGGACTGAGCAAATAAACGGCGATTTTGAGCCACATGAACTGGGTCATCCCCCACGTGACCGCCAAGGTTAAGAGAGTCAAACTCTCCTTCACTCACCCCATCTAAGCGAGTCGAAACATACGCTTTAATATGCGAAGGAGCAGGCCAATCAGGCGCTAAAAAGCGCTTTGCACTTGTCATAATAGACCTTCTTTAAAGCTAGATTAGAGATAGAAAATAATGAGTGACATTAGCAACTTAAGCGCCATAGCTACAGCTTTTTTGCGTTTTTTTTACTATTCAACGAGCGGCCTTGGTAAGCACTCTATTAAAAGCAGCCTTATTTGTTGTTTCCTCCTTGCTTACCGAAAGCTGGTTTCAAATCATAAGTCAGTGCATCTTCAATTAGCTATAGAATATGTGCTGGTACATCATATTCAAGAACACAAACCTCATACTTGCCAGTAAACCATTGATACATATGTAGTGAATACGTTTTATCAGGGCAATCAACCAGATGTTGCCTTAATCAGAAAGACCAATAGTGTGTGATGGGACCTTTGTCTACTTTGCTCAAGCGTCGCTCACACTAGTAAAAAAACAAAGCCCCCCCTCTAAAAGTTAATTATACGCCGTACGCCAATGCGACAAAGCTCGATCAAAAAAAGCAGGGTCATCTGCACCTTGAACCAATATAGAAGCGCCATGTAAGCAAGCAAGAAGTTGGCTTGCTTTAGTTAAAGCTTTTTCTTCACCGGACTGCTCCAAACGCATAAAGACTTGCTTCAGCCAATCTAGTTTTAACTTATAAAAAATGGCCAACTCCTGGCTTACTGCATCTGGTAAAGAAGCTTTATCAGATGTCAGCATAGTACATAGACTCATGTTCATTTGATCTACCACTTTGGCTTTGAAGCCATCAATAAACCCATTTATCAGGTCCTTAGTACTAAGCGTTGCATCACAAGGGTTCGGTAGCATCTGGGAAAATTCATGGGTATATCGAGCCATTACAGCAGCCACTAAGTCGCCTTTGGTGGGGTAGTGATAGTGCACACTGGCACTCTTTATACCGACTTTTTCAGCTATATCTCGAAAACTAAAAGCACCATAACCCCCTTGAGAAATAAACTCCTCGGCGACATCCATAATTTTAGATTTAGTATCTACCTTTGCATCTTTCATATCGTTATCAGTTCTCTACTTACACCACCATCTACCTAGTGGTAGGTATTTTATTGACTTCACTTTTAACTACAAGTTATATTTCACCTATCAAGTGATAGATAGATTCAAAATACTTCACAGGAGAATTTAGAATGACATACGACCTTTTGGTATTGGGAAGTGGGCCAGGTGGCTATGCTGCTGCTTTTCGAGCGGCAGATTTGGGCTTAAAAGTCGCCATGGTCGAGCGCCACCCCACTATTGGTGGGGTTTGCTTGAACGTTGGTTGCATCCCCTCTAAAGCGCTATTGCATGTAGCAGGCAAAATACGCATGGCAGACGAGCCTAGCCATGGGGTTCAATATGCCAAGCCAACCATTGACCTAGACGCTATTCGTCATCACCGACAATCTACAGTAGACACCTTAACCAGTAACCTTGCTCTCATGGCAAAAGGCCGCAAGGTGGATGTGCTACAAGGTGAAGGGCACTTTGAGTCAACGACTTCTCTAACCGTCACAAAAGACAATGACGTTAAAAAGCTCACATTTAAAAAAGCCATTATCGCCGTTGGCTCACGTGCCATTAAATTACCTTTTGCTCCTTACGATGACCCACGCATTCTTGATGCTACCAGTGCGCTGCAACTTGAGCGCATTCCAGAACATTTGTTAATTCTTGGTGGTGGCATCATTGGTTTAGAGATGGCAACCGTGTACCAGTCACTAGGAGCAAAAATTACTGTGGCGGAATTGGGCGATCAGATTATGACTGGTGCAGATAAAGACCTTGTACGTGTTTTCGAACAAGCTAATAAAGATCGCATGACGTTTTTGACACAAACCCAAGTCACTAATATTCAAGCCACTCCAGAAGCATTAAATATCACGTTGAAAGACAAAGACAGTGAACGGAACCTTGCAGTTGATTCAGTATTAGTTGCCGTAGGCCGTTCTCCAAATGGTCGCAACGCCGGTATTCCAGACATTGGCGTCAAAATAGATGAAAGAGGTTTTATTTTGACAAACGATCAGTGCAAAACATCAGTATCGAATATTTTTGCGATTGGTGACGTTACTCACGGTCCCATGCTTGCCCATAAAGCAGCTCACGAAGGCCACATAGCCGCGGAAGTCATCGCTGGACATAATGTCGCCTTTCAACCTATGGCCATTCCTTCCATTGCTTACACCTTCCCAGAAGTGGCGTGGGTTGGGTTAACAGAAACTGAAGCAAAGAAGCAAAAAATCCCTGTAAAAACCGCTGTTTTTCCATGGAGTGCCAGTGGTCGAGCCATAGCTTCTGGAGTAACACAAGGCAAAACCAAACTCATTTATGATGAAGCAACAGAGCGCGTTTTGGGTGCCGGTATTGTAGGTTCCCACGCTGGCGAGTTATTAGGAGAATTGACTCTGGCTATTGAGTTTGGTTCCACACTTGAAGACATTGCCTTAACCATTCATGCCCACCCAAGCTTACATGAAAGTGTTGGGCTCGCCGCAGAGCTGGGCGCAGGAACCATTACCGACTTGCCAAACAAAAAAGCAGTAAAACGATAACAACATTCACATCGCTAACTCCTTGAGTTGAAGTTCTACGCCATAGCCTTCTGGTAAAGATGGCATATTTAGAAGGACCAAATCGTGGGGGATGGCCTATTTGTTTACTTTATGGGAACTGCCTTCCCAACGGTGCATTACGGCCTTCGGCCTAACAGCCCCCTACTTTTTTGTGAAGTTTTATCGTTTTTATCAAGACAGCCATGCTTAAAAGGCCCCAATAATGGGGATGGCGTATTTGGTTACTTTATGGGAACTGCGTTCCCAACGGTGCATTACGGCCTTCGGCCTAACGGCCCCCTACTTTTTGTGTGACGTTTTATCGCTTTTAACAAGACAGCCATGTTAAGAAGTGCCAAATGATGGGAGATGGCCTATTTGTTTACTTTATGGGAACTGCGTTCCCAACGGTGCATTACGGCCTTCGGCCTAACGGCTCCCTACTTTTTTTGTGACGTTTTATCGCTTTTAACAAGACAGCCATGCTTAGAGGGCCCAAATGATGGGAGATGGCGTATTTGGTTACTTTATGGGAACTGCGTTCCCAACGGTGCATTACGGCCTTCGGCCTAACGGCCCCCTACTTTTTTGTGACGTTTTATCGCTTTTAACAAGACAGCCATGTTAAGAAGTGCCAAATGATGGGAGATGGCGTATTTGTTTACTTTATGGGAACTGCGTTCCCAGCGGTGCATTACGGCCTTCGGCCTAACGGCCCCCTACTTTTTTGTGAAATTTTATCGCTTTTAACAAGACAGCCATGTTAAGAAGCGCCGAGTGATGGGAGATGGCGTATTTGCTTACTTTATGGGAACTACGCTCCCAGCGGTGCATTACAGCCTTCGGCCTAACGGCCCCCTACTTTTTATGATGTTTTATCATTAGGTAGAGGAAGGTGCAGCCGCAGGAGACTGTGGCTGCGTGTGTTTGTATTAGCGTGGTTAGAAATACTCAGAGTCGTTGCTGCCGGACTCTAGCATGTCTTGTTTTAGAGCTTGCAGTAGCTTTTGCATGTCTTCGGGAAGATCTATTTCCCATTCCATCCATTCGCCAGTGATGGGGTGGGATAGTTCTAGACGTTTTGCATGTAGAGCTTGTCGTCTAAAGCCTCGTAGCTCTTCTTGCAATGGTTCTGAGCAAGCTTTAGGCATTTTCAAACGCCCTGCATATTGTGGGTCACCTACCAGTGGATATTGAATATGTGCCATGTGCACGCGAATCTGGTGTGTACGCCCTGTTTCAAGTTTCAGGCGGATGTGGGTATGGTTTTTATAGCGTGTAACTAATCGGTAGTGAGTTACCGCATCTTTACCATTAACTGGCTCTACAGCTTGTTTTTGACGGTTATGAGGGTGTCTGCCAATAGGCTCATCGACTATGCCGCCGCCAGTCATTAGACCAATTGTAATGGCTTCATACTCACGCCCCATGCTTCGCTCTTGCAGTTGTGCAACCAGGTCCGTTTGTGCCGCTAGAGTTTTAGCAACTACCATTAAGCCCGTGGTTTCTTTATCCAATCGATGCACTATGCCTGCTCTTGGAATATGAGCAGTTTCAGGTGCATGGTGCAAGATAGCGTTCATCAATGTGCCATCACGATTTCCCGCTGCGGGGTGAACTACTAAACCAGCGGGCTTGTTAACTACCATGATGTCGTCGTCTTCATAGACCACGTCAATCGGCATATCTTGTGCTTCGTGAATTTCTTGATCTTCAATCTGAACATCTAGGGCGATCAGTTCACCACCAAATAATTTTTCTTTCGGTTTGGTAACTTTACCGTCAACGGTGAGTTCCCCGCCCTTTATCCATTCTTTCACTTTTGACCGTGAATAATCATGAAATAGCTCTGTTGCTATCTGATCGAACCGGTTACCACCCAAATCAAATGGGACTTGGGCTTCTTTTACTATGCGCTCTGCCATACAATGTACTTATCTTTGTCTTTTTTAACTTCTTAATGTAATGATAAGAAGTTGAATGTGAAATAAACGTGTAGCGTCTTGTTCTGCATCAATATTCGTAATATAACGCTACAGAATGCCAATTTTGGCTAATCTACTACCATATCAGGGTTTTTATTATACATGGGATTTCATCACTCGTTGCTTAGATTCTCAGGAATCGTCGGTTTTTCTTTTCTTGTTGTTGCCTGTTCCAGTAAACCTGTTCATGAACCAGACCTACCTGAACGCGAATATTATGAAGAAGCGCAAAAAGCGTTGGACGATGGGCTGCCTTCAACCGCCATTAAACATCTCAAAGACTTAGACTCTCGTTACCCTTTTGGCGAATTCAGTACTCGAGCTGAGCTAGATTTAATTTATGCGCAATACGAAGCGGGTGATTACATTGCCTCACATGCCAGTGCTGATCGGTTTATTAAGAACCATACCGACCATGACGCCTTGGATTATGTTTATTACATGCGTGCCATCGCTACTTACAGTGGCACCCAAAGCTTACTAACCCGTTATTTATCGGTTGACCCTAGTGATCGTGATTCGAAAGAGTTTACGAAGGCTTTTAATGAACTTGCCGATCTATTAGCCCGCTTTCCAAATAGCCAGTACGCACCTGACGCAAAAGCGCGTATGCAATATTTACGTGAGATCATTGCAGAACATGAAGTAAACGTGGCTTTTTATTATTTAAAACGCCAAGCTCCTTTGTCTGCTCTACGTCGTAGCCAAGAGGTGATTCAGCATTACCCAAGCTCAAATTCAATGGAAAGAGCTCTAGCTATCAGTGTACAGTCTTACCAAGACCTTGAACAAAACGAGCTTGCCCAAGTTAATTTAGGGGTGTTGGCAACGAACTTCCCTGATTCTGAATACCTAAATGAACAAGGACAATTTAATCGTATTACTTTGCCAAATGATGCCGACCCAAGTTTTTGGTATTGGGTGTCTTTTGGTTTAATCGATTAAAACAAACTATATACCTTAAATAGCCTCTTAACCTAACCGTTACAGAGGCTATTTTTTTCTCTTGGGAACACGATAGGAGCAGAGTCTTCCAGCCAAGGGATGAATTTCTCCATCACCACATCTGTGAATAATGCTTGCTCGGTGAAGCCTTTTAACCAACGATTCAAATGCTCATAAGGGCTGGCTTCAAACCACTTAATGTCTACCATAGAGAGCTGTCGAATGAAGGGAAATACTCCAATGTCAGCTAAGCTCATATTCTCTCCACACAAGAAGGCCGAATGGCTTAATCTCTGGTTTAAACGCTGCAAAAATATTTCGGCTTTAGTACGGTAATACTCTTGATTAAACTCAGGGTAACGATCTGCATATTTATAGCGGTCTAGCCAATGTTTAAATTTGCCATCGTTATACCGTATCCAAGTTAATATTTTTACTTGGTCAGGTTGGTTCTTTGGCCAAATCCTCTGAACAAGCTCACTCTCACTAGCCTGCAAGGCGTAAAAAATAATATCCAAGCTTTCTGGATAACGCCTTCCCTCGCAAGTGATAAGTTGAGGGACGCTTGATCGACCACCAAGATCCAATAACGCCTGGGGCTTATTTTTTAACACTATTTCCCTAAGAACAACAGGGAAATTCAATAGGGCTAATGTATAACGTGCGCGAATAGCATAAGGACAACGACGAAAGGAATATAAGGTAGGATACAATGACTTCTCCGATCTTTATCTTTTAGACATAAAAAAGCCATGATAAAGATCATGGCTTTTAAAGTCACATCAGGCAGAAGCTTATTCTACGATCGTCACGTTCTCAGCTTGAGGACCTTTTTGACCTTGAGTCACTTCAAATGACACTTTTTGACCCTCTAAAAGAGTACGACGACCGGTACCATTGATAGCACGGAAATGAACAAATACATCTGAACCGCTTTCTTGCTCAATGAAACCAAAACCTTTTTCATCATTGAACCATTTAACAGTACCTGAAACTAACTGACCTGACATACAAACCTCAATTCTTATTTAATTACCCCAATATGGGCAAACTACAATTTAAGCAGAAAGTCTTAAGCCTTTCGCCATATCGATGCGCTAGAAATCATCCAATTGAAACTAGCACTTTGATAATAAGACGAAGAAATTAAAATATAAAGACGTTAGAAACCAACTTTTACAAATTAATTCCTTATTTCTTGATTTTTATATCAACATTTCGAAAAAGGCATCATATGTGTGCAAATCAAATAACTTAAACAAAATAAGCACCATTTCAAAGCAAACATGGAACACATCTTGCTTTAACTCCCTCCAACTCAAGCCAGATTTCAATATGACTATTTTTTTGAACCAATTGAGTGCAAATAAAAACAAATCGCACCCATAGTGCACACAACAGGAGATTCTTGTGAACGAAGTTAACAGCGCTGTAGAAACCCTCATCTCCAGCTCAAACACTTTTTTTATTCTTTTGGGGGCCATCATGGTCTTCGCCATGCATGCTGGCTTTGCCTTCTTAGAAGTTGGAACTGTACGAAGTAAAAACCAAGTTAATGCACTGGTTAAAATCATGACAGATTTTGCTATCTCAGCATTGGTGTATTTCTTTGTTGGCTACCAAATCGCGTATGGCGTTAACTTTTTCGCTAGTGCCGAAACGCTCGCACAACACAATGGGTATGATCTAGTTAAGTTCTTCTTTTTAATGACCTTTGCTGCGGCTATTCCTGCCATCATATCTGGTGGGGTTGCCGAACGAGCTCGTTTCTACCCTATGCTCATTAGTGCCGCAGTCATTGTTGGGGTAGCTTACCCGTTTCTTGAAGGGTTAATTTGGAATGGCAACTATGGTTTTCAAACTTGGTTAGAAAGCAATTTTGGTGCACCTTTTCATGATTTCGCAGGCTCCATTGTTGTGCACGGTTTTGGCGGCTGGGTTGCTCTAGCTGCGACATTACTATTAGGCACTAGAACTGGGCGTTTTAGAAATGGCAAACTCGTGGCCTTTGCTCCATCTAACATCCCATTTCTTGCCCTTGGCGCTTGGATTCTATGTATTGGCTGGTTCGGCTTTAATGTCATGTCTGCCCAAACCTTAGACGGCATAAGCGGTTTGGTTGCCGTAAACTCGTTAATGGCCATGGTGGGTGGTATTTTTACCGCTATGCTATTTGGTAGAAATGACCCAGGCTTTATCCATAACGGTCCGCTAGCGGGCTTGGTGGCCGTGTGTGCAGGCTCAGATGTTATGCACCCGATTGGCGCTCTAGCAACTGGCCTAGTGGCGGGAGCTCTGTTTACGTGGTTCTTCGCTATGATCCAACAGAAGTGGCAACAACTAGACGATGTATTAGGCGTTTGGCCCCTGCACGGCTTATGTGGTGTTTGGGGCGGACTTGCGGCTGGTATCTTTGGTCAGAGCAATTTAGGCGGACTTGGTGGGGTTAGCTTCATGTCCCAGCTTATTGGTTCAGCACTGGGTATAAGCATTGCACTGATCAGCGGCTTCTTAGTCTATGGCATGGTTAAACAAATGTCTGGTCTTCGTCTAACGCAAGAGGAAGAGTTCAATGGCGCTGACTTAACCATTCATAAAATTGGTGCCGTTAGCAAAGACTAGCCCTTGCTTGCTTTCATGCTGTGTATCTATATGATGCTGCTTTGGCATCATGTAGATAGGCAGATGAGCAAGAGAGCACAATGAAAATATGGTTACTGACCCACTCAGAGGAACGAAAGAAAGCGTCTGGCACAGGTAAGTTAGTTAAAGCTCAACTTGCCAAGAATTGTGACATTATTGAATGGTCCAGAACTCAGCCTAATAGCACACTCGCCAACCTTCCAGCAGAGGACACTGTGCTCATTTATTTGGATAACGAAACCTCTCCTGAACACCAAAAAATCCAGGCTAAACTGGCTAAGCATGTCATTATTATCGACGCGACTTGGCAACAAGCTAAAAAAATTTTTAACCGCACACCCTATTTACACAAATTCCAGCGCTATCAAATTCGTGACGCCCACTCCCAGTATTCAAAACGCCGCAACCAAGTTGAAGGAGGGCTTTGCACCGCAGAAACGGCCATACACATGATGGCTTTGAAGGGACACCCACAAACAGATGCCCTTCAAGCGGCCTTCGATACATTTAACCAATAACATTTAGCTGTATGTCACCCAAGCCTTCAACACTGGCTAACATAGTATCACCCACCACAATTGGCCCAACATTTTCTGGTGTGCCAGTCATAATTAAGTCACCAGGTCTTAACTCAAAGGTTTGTGATAATCTGCTGATCACTTCTTCAATAGACCAAGTTAAATGGGACAAATAACTTTGCTGTTTTATCTCGCCGTTTACGCTTAGGCGGATTTCTCGCTCGGCTAGAGAGTCATATTCAACCTGACTAGCCAATATAAGTGGGCTCATTGGTGCTGATTGATCGAAGGACTTCCCGACCTCCCAAGGTCGGCCCTTCTTTTTAGCCTGGGCTTGTAGGTCTCTTCGAGTCATATCTAAGCCTACGGCATAAGCCAGAATACTGTCTTTGGCTTGCGCTAATGATAGGTTGATCCCCCCTTGGCCAATCGCCACCACTAACTCCACTTCGTATTCAAACTGCTCCGTTGCCATTGGGTACGGCAAATTAACTGGCGTAGAAAACCCAACTGGCAAAACACAAGAAGCGTCTTTCGCAAAGAAGAAAGGAGGATCTCTATCTGGGTCATCGCCCATCTCGCGAGCATGGGCTGCATAGTTTCGGCCAACGCAAAACACTCTGCCAACAGGAAGAACTTGCTCACTGCCCTCTATAGGTAAATATACTCTTGGTTGCTCCGCAACAATACAAGACTTCTCGTTACTACCCATTTTTCCTCTCATATTCTTAAAAATGACCCGCTTTTAACCATACTAGGCTGGAGTCTAAGGTTGATAACAAATCACTTTGAAAGCTAGGCTCACGTAACCAACAACCAGCTGTTAACTGATAACCTGAATATTGTAACGCCCCTTTTATGACAAATAGCTCAACGCTTTTAAAGCCTGAAAGAATACTTTCAAAATCTAATTGGTCTTGCGTGTTCGTTCTAATTAACCAAACATTTTCTGAGTTCAGTTGGTGGAGGTGACGATATTCTGTTTTCCCAGGCAACCATAAATCAGCACAAGGAGAATGACTCTGATGAAGGTCGTCTACTTGGAATTGATGCAGTTTAACCAACAATAAACACCCATTACGGCTGTGGGGCGCATGGCTTGTGCCAGGTGGATTACGAAAATAACTACCTGCCGGAAAGTCTCCGTACTCATCAGAAAAAGTGCCTTCTAACACGAGAATCTCCTCACCCAAAGGGTGCGGATGAGACCTAAAAACTGAGCCAGCTTCATACCGTACAATACTGGTAGCATGGCCACGTTCTACTTCTTCACGAGCCAAGGGCTTTCGATACACTCCAACCATTGGGCTGGCTGACCAATCGAGTGAATGCGTGTTTATCATGATGGTTTTATGAAAGTCCATATTGAGCATGAGAAGCCTACCTTTCAAAGAAGAAAGATTAGTCTACCCCTATGGCAAAAGCACAATCAAGAAACTGAGTTAAATATCGGTTATTTTTTACAAGCATAAAAAAAGCACCAGGTGCTGCCACCTGATGCCAAGGAATGTTCCAGCTATCTACGAGAGGTAAAGAGTGGAACCTTGAATGATCCTACTTAACATAGAGCTTCTTAAATTAAGAAGCTCTAGAGTAAATAAAATCGCTAACCGATCTTAGAAACCGTAGTAAACACCAACAGCTGATTGAGAGTCTTCATCAGAACCGAATTGGCCAAATTCACCATAAACGTAGATGTTAGAAGCAAGATCGTAAGTGATACCTACACCGTACTCATCGTAATCTTCAGAAGCGGCAGCTTCTGGATCAACAGTTTGGTAAGATGCGTAAAGGTCACCAGCACCATAACCATAACGACCAGAAAGACCATAAATGTCTTGAGTATCTGACTCAGTTTCGTATTTAAGCGTTACGTTTAAGTTAGGTTGAACAGCGTAAGCAACAGATAGACCCGTTGTTTGGTTTTCATCTGCTGTATTATCATTTGAGTCGTAACCAACCGCTACAGTAAGATCATTCAGAGTATATTTGATTACAGAAGTTACTGCTGTACCGTATGAGATTCCGTCAGAGTTAGCTTTGTCTGCATCACCTTTTGATTGTGCAGAAAGCTGAATTTCAAAACCATTTAAACTTGGTGAGAAGTAAGCAATAGTGTCGCCTTCTTCTGTTGTAGACGCACTTTCAAAGCCAAGGAACTCGAACTGATCTACATCGTCTTGGATAGCGTTGTTGTAGATGCTATCAAACGTGCCAAGCTGGACTTTACCAAAGTTACCTTTAAGGCCAACATAAGCCTGGTCAACACCAACACTAACATCACTGTTCTTTTCGTCTGCGTCAGCTTCTAACTCATATTTGAAGAAAGCCGTTAGGTCTTCATTGATTTTAGTATCGCCTTTAATACCAAAAGTAGAGCCGTTGTCTGTGAATTCTGAACCATTTCCACCTTCAACGTATGAATATTGAATATTACCGTAGATATCCGCATTTACTTCAGCAGCAGAAGCTGAAACAGAAGCTAGCGCCGCACCAGATACCGCCAGAGCAATTATAGATTTTTTCATTCTCGTTTCCCTTAAATAGATACAGTTTAGTATTTTCATTATTTATGCTCGTTTCGTGCAAGCAACAACAAATAATCTAAACATTTCTGCAAATATGACAACAAGGTGAAGCTTACTTGCATAGTCTTATCCAAATCAGTTCTTTATTTTTGACAAGTGACAAATAAAGAGGAATAAAACTTGAAATATGCAAATCAAAAAATTTAAAATACAATAAAATCAATGATTTAGATAAAAATTGGTAAATAATGTGTAATAGATCACATTAAGATATGACAATAATCTGTCGAAAAATGAAGTTACTGGAGTATTTTTAGGCTGGACAAAACAAAAAATCAGGTTTGTAACAGAAAAATAGGAATAAGACTGTGAAAACAAACGTGACTAGCGTCCATTTTCACATCTAAAGGTATCAGAAATAGGGAAGCGATTTACCACATTAAATCATCTGGAATCTTAAAGTCAGCATATGGGTCATCTTCATCTTCTACATCATCTTGCCTAATATTACAGACAAGAATATAAGACTCATCGCGCTCTTTTATCTTGGCAGCAACGGGTTCGGCCACCAACTCATATTGCTCTTCAAGCTTTACGATCGCCAATCTGCCACGAGTAAGTTCATCGTGCATAGTTTGGCTTATATATAACTGCTTAACCTTTTTATTATCTGTAAAATGATAGGCAATATCACCGTCTTCTTTTTTAACTCTATTTTGCTCAATCATTTGCCTAATTTGGCCCTGAATGGCTTTTTGCTTGGCAAGTTGTTCACGTTCTAAGTTCAAGGCTCGATCTTTCGCTATTTTCTCGTCTTTTTGCTTCTGTAGCTCGGCCTTCCTTGCAGCGCCATCATCAGCACTAATCTTACCTTTTTTAACTTTTTGCTTATGCTGAAGCTTTTCTGCTTTAAGTTTATTTGCCTTTTTCTTATCAACAAGACCTGCACCTAGTAGCTGCTCTTGTAAAGATTTTGATGCCACGATAGCCTCCAAGAATGTAATGACTGCAAATGTACGTTCATATCTAATATAAAAACAAAAAAAGCGACTTTGAAAGTCGCTTTTTAATCGATACAAAGCTGAGTTCAACTCAGCGAGTTACCTTCTAATTAAAGAGGAGTAACGTTTTGAGCTTCAGGGCCTTTTTTACCTTGAGCTACTTGGAATTCAACTTTTTGGCCTTCAGCCAAAGTTTTGAAACCAGAAGTATTGATTGCAGAGAAGTGAACAAAAACGTCAGGACCTTGATCCTGAGTGATGAAACCGAAACCTTTAGTTTCGTTGAAGAATTTTACTGTACCAGTAACTACGTCAGACATGTCTGTTTATCCTGTAGATTAAGTTAATTTAATTGCTAGCAAAAACACCAACAATATAATGCTAAAAAAACTCGGTATTACTTATGACTTAACAGGATCGAACATACTGACGTACAATTCGCAACTCTGGACATAAATATAGCCAACTCTTTTAAACGAAACTGATTGTAGTCCGCTTTCTATCATGGGGTCAATGGACAATTCAATATTTTATTGAAATAGTTTTGGGGTTAAATGCACCAAAAAATCAAAAAGTGTTAATTGTCAGTACCATGCCTTCCATGAAGCTCTTGTTGTGTGAACTTCAGTTCCATAGCTTGCCTCTCTGTTTTTTTCAAAGAAGCAAAAACAAGAGAGTAAGAGTTGTCGATCATTCGCTCAATTTCACCTGCAGGTAAAGCCCCGTCAAGATGAATAGAGTTCCAATGCTTTTTATTCATGTGATAACCAGAAGTGACTTCAGGAAAAATATCCCTTAGCTGAATCGCTTCTTCTGGATCGCACTTCAAATTCACAAACAACTTGCCTTTCATTGCAAAAACCAAGGCGAAGACTTTATTATAAATCTTGAACACTTTCGGCTCAGGGCCAAACGGATAATCAAGAAACGCTTCTGGCTTATTCGTCAGATACCGAACCACATCACCTTCATTCATTAACTTACTCCTTGCCTGCTTACTTGTAAAAAGTATAACCCCCAAAGGAGTTGCAGTAAAAAATAAGTCAAAGTTTGCGAAGCGAGGGTGAAGCTTTGTATAAACCCAAAGGGGTGTGGTAGAACATGACGAGGTACGAGACAGGCGCAAGTAAATGGATAACTACAACCGATATGTTCAATATCGGTTATATGGGCGCTTTGCACTCACGGCGCATTACGGCCTTCGGCCTAACAGCGCCCTACGATTGGTGATGTGAAAAAATATAATAGGTTGCGGTTATTTATTTACGCTGACGCGTCGAGGTACGAGACAGGCGCAAGTAAATGGATAACCACAACCGATATGTTCAATATCGGTTATATGGGCGCTTCGCACCCGCGGCGCATTACGGCCTTCGGCCTAACAGCGCCCTACAGCCGAGGGCGTAGCCCTCATGTTACACCACGCAATTTGGTTCAATCATGGATGCTTCGCACCCACGGCGCATTACGGCCTTCGGCCTAACGGCGCCCTACGATTGGGGATGTGAAAAAATATAATAGGTTGCGGTTATGCATTTACGCAGACGCGTCGAGGTACGAGACAGGCGCAAGTAAATGGATAACTACAACCGATATGTTCAATATCGGTTATATGGGCGCTTTGCACTCAGCGGCGCATTACGGCCTGCGGCCTAACGGCGCCCTACGAGTCGGAGCTTGGGATTGACGTTTTGGCGCTGTAAACGAAAAAACCCCACACGACGTTTGTCGTATGGGGTTTCTCTTATATTAAA
>NZ_BAAGVX010000012.1:0-1254 GCF_054780655.1 Marinomonas epiphytica | reverse complement strand
CGCCCTCGGCGTCAGATTCGCTTCGCGAACCGTGACCTACGCATTAACATGCAATTTTTCGATTAAAAAAATGCCCCGTTAATCGTAGGGCGCTGTTAGGCCGCAGGCCGTAATGCGCCGTTAGGTGCGAAGCGGTCATGATTGAACCAAATCACATTGGTGTTATACGAGAGCTGCGCCCTCGGCGTCAGATTCGCTTCGCGAACCGTGACCTACGCATTAACATGCAATTTTTCGATTAAAAAAATGCGCCGTTAATTGTAGGGCGCTGTTAGGCCGAAGGCCGTAATGCGCCGTTGGGTGCGAAGCGCCCATGATTGAACCAAATCACATTGGTGTTATACGAGGGCTGCGCCCTCGGCGTCAGATTCGCTTCGCGAACCGTGACCTACGCATTAACATGCAATTTTTCGATTAAAAAAATGCGCCGTCAATTGTAGGGCGCTGTTAGGCCGCAGGCCGTAATGCGCCGTTGGGTGCGAAGCGGTCATGATTGAACCAAATCACATTGGTGTTATACGAGAGCTGCGCCCTCGGCGTCAGATTCGCTTCGCGAACCGTGACCTACGCATTAACATGCAATTTTTCGATTAAACACAATGCCCCGTCAATTGTAATGCACCGTCAATTGCAATGCCCCGTTGGGTGCGAAGCGCCCATGATTGAACCAAATCACATTGGTGTTATACGAGAGCTGCGCCCTCGGCGTCAGATTCGCTTCGCGAACCGTGACCTACGCATCAACATGCAAGTTTTCGATTAAAAAAATGCGCCGTCAATTGTAGGGCGCTGTTAGGCCGCAGGCCGTAATGCGCCGTTGGGTGCGAAGCGGCCATGGTTGAACTAAACCACATTGGCGCTATACGAGGGCTTCGCCCTCGGCGTCAGATTCGCTTCGCGAACCGTGACCTACGCATTAACAAGCAAGTTTTCGATTAAAAAAATGCACCGTCAATTGCAATGCCCCGTTGGGTACGAAGCGCCAATGATTGAACAAAACCACATTGGTGTTATACGAGGGCTTCGCCCTCGGCGTCAGATTCGCTTCGCGAACCGTGACCTACGCATCAACACGCAATTTTTCGATTAAAAAAATGCGCCGTCAATTGTAGGGCGCTGTTAGGCCGAAGGCCGTAATGCGCCGTTGGGTGCGAAGCGGTCATGATTGAACCAAATCACATTGGTGTTATACGAGAGCTGCGCCCTCGGCGTCAGATTCGCTTCGCGAACCGTGACCTACGCATTAACAAGCAA
>NZ_BAAGVX010000011.1:0-618 GCF_054780655.1 Marinomonas epiphytica | reverse complement strand
AAAGGTGAGCCGCTTTCAAACAGCGTTATGGCATTTGTTGAGGCTTCGGCAAACACTTATCGAGCACGCTTGGCTGATATGAGTTGGTTTATGAGGGAGCTAAATGAACCTATTGCCCGCAGAGCTAATTTAGAAGACGAATGTACCGGTCGATTCTGGGAGGGGCGATTTAAATCCCAAGCCTTACTTGATGAAGCCGCTTTAATTGCTTGTATGGCGTATGTAGACCTCAACCCACTACGCTCAAGTATTAGTGAGACTCCCGAGAGTTCCGATTATACGAGCATAAAAAGACGTATTGATGCAGCAAAAAGAAAAGAACAACCTAAACCCTTGTTCCCATTTGTTGGGAATCCACGAGAGAACATGCCTGAAGGGTTGCCATTTAAATTTACAGATTACCTAGAGCTGGTTGATATAACTGGGCGTATCATCAGAGAAGGAAAAAAAGGCTTTATCGACACATCATTAATGCCTATTCTCCAAAGACTGAACATTGCTTCAGAAAATTGGCTGTGTATTGCGACGCAGTTTGAGATTAAAACTGGCCGCATAGTGGGGCATGAATATGCCATAGATTACTATTGCCAACAGCATCATCGACGCCGAAAACCTAAC
>NZ_BAAGVX010000010.1:0-84372 GCF_054780655.1 Marinomonas epiphytica | reverse complement strand
GGATATTAGTTATTACTTGATGAGTTATTACAACCAAAAGCGGCCTCATCAAAAAAATAAGGGAATCAGCCCTCAAGCAGCTGAAGAAAAACTTAAAACTGTGTCCGGAATAAGTTGACCACTACATAAAGTAACCAAATGCGCCAGCCCCCGCCAATAAGCCTTCTTAAACATGGCTGTCTTGTTAAAACTCTACCACTTTCAAATACCCAAACCGTAGGGGGCCGTTAGGCCGAAGGCCGTAATGCACCGCTGGGAACGCAGTTCCCATAAAGTAACCAAATACGCCAGCTCCCGCCAATAGACCTTTTTAAACATGGCTGTCTAGTTAAAACTGGAATGCCATTTTTCAAATACCCAAACCGTAGGGGGCCGTTAGGCTGAAGGCCGTAATGCACCGCTGGGAACGCAGTTCCCATAAAGTAACCAAATGCGCCAAAGCCCAGCATATGACTCTTTGTGACATGCCTGTTTCTATAACAGATCTTTCATATCGATCGAAACCGAAGATTTTCACAAGCGTACCTGATAGTATTTACTCAACATTACAATTTTTAATGGATGGGGCTAAATGGACTTAAAAAATAGTACAGCCTTGTATTATGACACCTTCGCTAAGAGTTTTACTGAAGGTACGCTTAATGCAGATATGTCGGCAGTTTATGAGCGCTTTGTTCCTTATCTACCAGAGCAGGCTTATATCCTTGATGCGGGTTGCAGTAGTGGCCGTGATGCAAAACACTTTCAGTCACTAGGACATAAAATATTAGCCTTTGATGCCAGTCCAGAATTGGCAAAATTGGCCTCGGAATACCTACAGACAGAGGTGTTAGTTAAAACCTTACCTAACTAGGAATTTAAATACACAACAGCTTTTCGATTCTGAAATACATGGGAGAATGGGTCATCTAATTCTAATGGCTAACTTGAAGTTTTGGTAAGTAATCAGTTATAACACCTAAAATATTAGAAAAAGGAATTTAGTATGCGCTTTAGAGAAGTACTAAGTGTATTGTCAAAGTCTTCCCCTTACGCTGTATCTACAGAGCGAGACAGCGAAAATAAAAGCCAGCTTGATGCAGTAAAAGAGTACTTGTACATCAAAATGCCTATAGCTATTGATGTTGAAAAGAAAATCTCAAGCTTTTCATCTAACAAACCAGAAGTCTTGTTTTTATGTGGAAGTAGTGGCGACGGTAAATCTGAAATACTAACTGAATGTAAAAAACGATTTAGTAATCGAGCGCACTTCCACTTAGATGCAACTCACAGCTTTGATCCTCGCGAAAATGCAATTCAAACCTTAGATAAAGTGTTTGAAGAATTTGAATCAGGTACTCAGCCACTTATCGTTGGTATTAACACTGGTATGTTAGGTAATTACGCAGAAGAAGGCTCAAACGAAAAATTTAAAAGCGTAATAAGAGGTTACCTTTCAAAGAATATCTCAACTGAAGGTATAATTTTTATAAATTTTGAGGATTACCCTAAATTTTTTATTGATAAAGAAGGTTACACCTCTGAATTTGCGAAAAAATTACTTCAAAAGCTAACAGCAAGTGATGACAATATTATCCGTCAGGTTTTCGATAAAGAAAAATCAGAACAAACAAGCCAGGCGAGTAAAAGACTGCAAGCTAATTACGAGCTTTTAAGTATTCCAGAAGTACAAAAAACTATAATTGAGTTATTATTCAAAGCACGCTTAATGCGAGACCAATTTTTAACTGCGCGAGCGTTACTCGATTTTATTTTCATGTTACTGGCAGGTCCTGGTTACCTCTTCGATAACCTTTTTTCCGGTGGTGATAATGAGTTAGCAAATAAAATAATTGAGTTTGACCCTGCGCATTTAAGAACAAAGAAAATAGACCGTTTTATATTAGCAAATGATCTGAATTTACCTGATCAAGAGTTTACTGAGTTTAAAGAGTTTTTAAAAAGTTTAGGGATAGATACGATCGATAATAGCCTATCTTACTTGCGCTTATTTTATATTCTTAAAGGAGGTCATTTCTCTAATGATTATCACGCAAAATTCGAACAAGATTTCAATGAATCACTGATAGAGCAGTACATCAATGTGTATCAATTACACAGAGATTTTGACAATAGCCCAGAGCATAAAAAACAGATTAAGGGTTTTTACAATAATACGCTTCGCACTGCTATTAGAAAGTACAATAACCGTAACGCGCCTAATTTAGATAAAAGCCATTATTTAATATCTGAGCTAAACGGCTTTCAATTAGTTTCAGAGTTAGATATTAAGGCCGATTTAAAAAATATCTTAAACTTTTATCCAAAGTCATCTGCAAGTTTTACAGCTTTTATTAAAGTGCAGGAACGCTCTCTAGCAATCCCTGTAAACATTAACTTATTGCGGTTGATGAAAAGAATTGCCGATGGGTACCGACCTAATAAACACGATAAAAATACCGTTGTACTCTTAGATGAATTGATAGATGAAATTGCACAAGTTGCAAATCAAGTTTCAATATTACATGTAATCAAAGAGAATAAGCACTTCACTATCAAAAATATTGATAACGAAGAGTTTGAAGTGAGTGGGCTATAAAATGATTAAAGAAACTTTAACACCACCAAACAATAACGCATTTAATACATTTTTACCCTTGAGAACAAAAGACAAGCACTATAAGTTCTGTTGGGATACTGTACTAGGCTATTTCGTACATGTTTTATACGCAAAGTCACTGGTAAATGGCGACATAGCGCATTTCAAAGATTTATGTGAAAAGCGTTTTTCAACAAAATTAGACGAGCCTGAGTTTTGGTCGGTATTGGAGAAAATGTATTTTGAAAATGAGCAGCTTTTTAAAATATCACCAGAACTTCTTATTTTTAAAGCCCTTAAAGATGAAGTAGATACAAACAGTAAAAAGTTGGGAGACATGTTTGTTGGCCTATTGAATGGCTTAATACTCGATAGCTCCTCGGTTAACGATTTAAACTTTTTAGAAAAAGAAATAAAATCCGAATTTGATAGTTTTTATGTATCAGGTAGATCAAAAGCAACACTTAAAACAGAACCTGCTTATTTACCATTTTTGAGCGATCTATTTAAACAGGATTTAGAGTTTTTAAATAAAAGACCTCACTACTTACTAAATAACTTTAACTCGGTTATTCGCTTATATGGATTCTTATATGTATCGCAAATGGCGCTGAATATAAAAAATTGGGCAAATGGTGCTCCATCAAGCAAGCCCTGCTTTTTTATTATTGATAACGAAAAGGCAAGCGACGAGCGTTCTCAAGTTAAAAATTTTGGTTATAGCCAACTTCACGAATATCTAGAATACCTTTTCCCTTATTTATTCATGAATGAAACTATACAACCAAAAGGTGAGATTAAGCCTCTTTGGCAGCTATTTGAGTCCCTCACTGAGAACGATATTAAAAAGTTAAACCAATTTGGCTGTGATTTTGTAGAAGATCGAACACAACGGAAATGGTACAACACAGAGCAAAACTGGTTATATTCAAACGATAAAAAAGAAGTATTACAGCAATTACTTAACTTATCCCATGCGCAATTTGATAATAAAAAGGGCCGCTTAACAGAATATAACGACACCGTTGTCAAAGGTACGTTGGGTAATATTTTAGATCCATTTATTCAACGACGAGGGCGCGCAGGTCAAGTCCTTACGTTTAACCAAGATTACATAGTGCTATTAACTAACCTTGCTATTGGCGAGCGAGATAAATTACGCTTTCACGAAATTATTAAAGAATTTGAAGCAAGGGGCGTGTTTTTTGATAAACAAAGCCAACAATCTTTAATTGATTTTTATGAGCGAATTGGCAACGTAGAAAGAATGAGTGATAGCGGAGATGCAGTATATGTTAGAAAAACAGTTTGAAGACTTTCTAGTTAGTCACTTTAGCGTCTGGGCCTCAGAAGAATTAAAAGTTGGTTTTCGTTATCAGTTCACTAGTCCTGATAGTGATAAGGGTTTTGCACTTTATCAAGCCTTTATGAAAATTGCAGGCAATAGCGTAACTGTAAAAGGCATTAAGTTAAAAACGGTGCAGTACGGTGATGTCGGATTAATTCCTGTATACGAAGGTGAAAACTTTACAGAAAACTACATAGCGCATTTACGTGATGTTGTTTCAGCTATGGAAGGTGAAACAAAAGGCACAGCCTTATTAATCATTCATAACTCGATGCTCGACACGCTAAAAAATTCGACAGAAGATGTAGCGCAACCTGGTGTTGTTTGGGACCCCCAAAACATAAAATTATTGCTTCATAAAGAAATAGACCAAACTGATGAAAAAGCGAAAGTCTCTGAATGTTTACTCGACTATCACTTTGATGAAATAGTTGAAGATGGAGCCACTATGTTTGGCTTTGAAAAACTATATTACGCAATTGCAGATGGTGACTTACAGTTTCATGAACTTGGTTTATTGAACGATGAGCAACTTTCGCTGGAAGGCTGGGAAGGTGAACAAATTAGCTTGCGCTTGAAAGAAAATAAAAAGCTAAGCGATAAGCTCGACTTCATCACTCATCATTTTCCAAACGAACTGCAAGACAAATTAGCCGCTTTAGATTTCAGTGAAAAATTTATTAAAGAGCATTTTCCTGAGGGAAATGTAGAAAAGTACAAAGAAAGCCTCGACATAGGTGAATGCTTTACAGAACAGCAAAAAAATAGAACTAATTTGTTAGAGCTTGAAAGCGAAAAGGCCCCATACATTGAGCTACTTGCAAAAGCAAAGTCAGAAAAAGGGGCAGGTCTAAGAGAGCGCCACCTAATATTAATGTTAGAGCCAGATCAACATACATTCGAATTAGAGCTGTGCTTTATCAATCAAAAGTTAAAAGATAGCTTTTGTAAAATTCATCAAAGTAAAGAGCTGCCAAATGTTGATATAACAATTAAAAACCCGGGCGGAATAAGAAGTAGGGCAGTGCTTACGAGTAGTTTTGACGGACAAGCTCGTTACTTTAACTTTCGTGTTAAAACCGACAAACCAAAAGAAACTCACAATTTTAAAGTATTAGTAATTAGTAAAAATGATTTTTACATTGACGGTTTTAAGCACACTTACTTAGTTGATCCCAAAAAACAATGGTTAACGCTGCAAACTGATGAGCAATCATTACAAATAAGCGATTTAACAAATACTAGTGCTCTTGCAGAAAACAACCAAATATTTGATTCAAATGCAGTAGGCATTGTTGATTTTAAAAAGCTAGCAACTGAATCTGATGAAATAAACTTCACCGTGCAAGGTGCGATTAGCCAATTAACTTTTAATGTTGAAGGGGAAGTATCAACCGATACTTTATCGTTACCTTTATTACTAGACCAAGGTCGTTTTAATCATTTATTTAACGATGAATACTATGGGCAATTCAATCGTAGTAAAAATAAAGTACTTATAGACGGAAAGGAAGTAGCACCTAAAGCCAAGCGGCTCACGTTATTACAAAACGAAGCTGAGTTACTTGATAGCTTAACCTTAGCTAAGCTTGCTAATGGCGATGATATTAAACTACAAAACTTAGAAGCGCATTATGCTGACTTGTACTTTGCTTATCGCGATTTATTTGATTGTTTAACACATACAAAATCGTTGTTGAGTTTATCGGGCTGGGGCGAAAAACTTAGAGAGCTTGCTACACAAGTTATTGAAACTTACCAAGCCGCTATTGATGAAATACCTTACCACGCACCACTTCTTGAGCAGCACAAACTGTTGGTAAATATTGGCTTTTCAGATATTGATGAGCAAACTTATATTACGCCATATCATCCACTGGTACTTGCATATAATTGCAACTTGGCAGGCATATTAAGCAAAGATAAACAGGCAACAGGGAGCTTTAAAAAACTACCTCCTGTTACTATTCAGCGCTTAACCGCGCAGGGGCTTTTGCCTTTTGTATATGACCCTTTGCATGATTTTTCGTATAATCATGCCGAAAAAGAAAATGTATTCTGGTCCAAACTTGTTCCACAACAAGAAAGTAGCTATGACTTTGTACGCACGCTCGTAAAAGACAAAGTAGGCAAATTTACCACGGCCTTTAAACATTTATTTGTAGCCGGAAATAAAACAAAACTGATTATTAACTCTGTCAATAATCAGCAAAATAAAGAGCTGTTTTTAGGCTTAATTGATTACATTAAGCTCAAAAAAAATAAAGTCACCAACATTCATGTAAATTTATACGACGAAGCGCAGTGCTATACCTGGTTCGACAGGTTTGCAGACATGGCAAGCTATGATGAATTAAAAGAGCTTTGTGAGTTAAACAAAGGGGCTGCTCGCGAGCAGGCTGATAGCATAATCGATTTGCTAAGAACGCGTTTAACATACAGTAAATTTGAGCACGAAAAAGGCCAAAAAGAGCAGCATTATGCACATATGTCGTTTTTTAAAAATAACGAACGTGTGCAGGCGACTGACGTTGATTTATTAAAACAAGAAACCGGTGTTGTTTGTCATGGCTTAATGCCAGGTGAGTCTGCATCAAATAAAAATGGCAGCTATTACACATCGTTTGGCCTAAAAGGCATTGATGTTGACAATGCACCACAATTAAAGCTAGTTGCTAAATATAGCGGACTAATAAAGCCAGCAAAGCGCCATCATGAAGAGTACAGCGAGTCTAAATCTCAAGCTCTTGTAGTTACAGAAAACTTTAAAACGTTATTAGAGCGTTCTTACGAGAACTCAATTTGGACCACAATAATCGATCCTAAAGTAACCTTAGAGTTTTTTGAAAACCAAAAGAACATGGTGCTTATTCATTATTCTGATAACTACACAAACTCAGTTAATTACGATGCAATAACGGTCACTAAACAAACCGATCTATACCACAAAGTACTCGAAAATGACGAGGGAGGTATCATCGAAGAGTTTAATGCCTTTAATGGTGAATGGTTGCTAAACCTAGTCACGGCAAATGATAACGAACGAAAAGAAAAGCGCGGCATTATCTGCGCTTATAAATACATTAACTGCTTAGTGGCAGACTCTGATATTACCTGGGTGCCCCTTTCTATTGCGGAAGTGATACGAGTGGCAGGTAACTTAGGCCTAAATATGGCTGATAGCGATTTATCGCGCCATGCACAAGGCTTTAAAAAAGGTGTTATCTCAGACGATATTTTATTTGTTGGCTTTAAAGGCCAACAAATGATTTTACTGCCAGTTGAAGTTAAAACTGGTAAGCGCCAAACCCATAGTAAAGGTGTTGAGCAAGCCAAAGAGCTAAAACAATACTTTGAAGCACTTCTTGGGCAACAAACACTTGCAGGGCATTTATACCGAGGCTTATTTATGCGCCAAGTATTAATGCAAATTGATAAGTACAAACTTTATAAAGTGTATAAAGAGGGTTACTTTAATAGCATTGAGCAACGCAGTGCGCAGTGGCTACAAGGCGATTATGAACTTGCTGAACTTTTAGATTATCCGGCAGGCTTTTTATTTGTAAATGTGGAAGATGATAACTTTACCAAAGCATCATTCTTAAAATTGCACAACATACTCAAAATAGAGCTACCAGCAGGTAATTTATCTCACTGGGTTAAAACCCCAATGCAGAATTTATTAGCCGACTTAACCCCTGCTAAATTACACCATATTGATGCGCAATATATTTTAACTAAGAGCGCAACAACGCAAAAAGTAGTACTTGAACAAAATGCCAAGGCCGATGATGAAGCTGAGCTTACAAAAACACAAGGTACAAAAATTACTGCATTAGACGACATATCACCACCTAGTAACAATAGTAAAAGTGCAGAGCAAACAAACCCTACAGGGGTTAAAGAGGCAGACACAAATAACTTAGTTATGGCTGCGGCATCGGCTCGCAAAAAAATGAGTGAGAGTGATTTAAGTGCAATCTATCAGCAAATTATTGATTGCTACTACAGCCACAATATTACATTACTCAAACCAGATAATGTTGAACCTTTTATTGAAGGGCCTGCCTCTATTTTATTCCGAGTTGGTTTAAATTTAGGTGACAAGCCTGAAAGCGTATTTGCCAAATCGCAATCACTTAAGCTCGCGTTAAAACTAGAGCAAGAACAAGACGTAGGCTTTGGTATTGATAAAGGCTGCATTACGATTGATGTACCAAAAAGCCAAGAGCAACGTTACTTTGTAGACCAAAATGACATTTGGCCAAATTGGCAGAGGCCACAAAATGCACTAGAAGTACCGCTAGGTGAAGACCGTTTTGGCGAAGTAATTAAACTCAATTTTTCTTCTTCAAACTGCCCGCATTTACTTATTGGTGGTACAACTGGCAGCGGTAAGTCAGAAGCACTCAACACCATTTTATATGGCATGGTTGAGCATTATACGTCAAGTGAATTAAAGTTGATGCTAATAGACCCTAAAGGGACTGAACTTAACGATTTTGAGCGCTATCCGCACTTAATAGGGCGCATCGGCTTTGATGACGAAGACGCTCTAGAGCTGTTAACCCAAGCGGTTGCTGAGATGCAATCGCGCTACGCGCAATTTAAAGCGCAAGGTGTACGCTCTCTGCCAGACTACAACGCCAAAGTAACACCAGAAGAGCGTATTCCTTGGTGGGTATTGGTGCTTGATGAATACGCCGATTTAACATCAGACAAAGACATGAAAAAAGATATTGAAGCCGAACTTAAGCGCTTAGCGCAAAAAGCCCGTGCTGCCGGTATCCACTTAATTATTGCCACGCAAAAACCAAGTGGCGATGTAATCAGCACAAACTTACGTTCTAACCTACCAGCTCAACTTGCACTACGTGTTAAAAATGGTACTGAAAGCCGTGTTATACTTGATGAACATGGCGCTGAAGTACTTAACGGCAAAGGGGATGCTTACCTTAAATCAGAAGGTAAATTGGTTAGGATTCAGTGTGCAAGAGTTGTATTAAAATAATAAGGAATAATAATGAGTTTTGAACCAAGAGAAATTAATGCTGCGCGATTATGTGTAGGTTTGGCTAATATCGGCTACAAGTCATATGCTGCGATAGAAGATATTATAGATAATTCAGTTGCTGCAGGGGCTGGGCAAATAAGAATAATTATTGATGTACATGAAAATAAAACTCTCACTGAAAAGGGAAGTATATCAAGAGTAAGAATTATTGATAATGGAAGAGGCATGGATGATGCGGTAATACGCAAAGCTTTAGATATTGGTTCAGAAGTCGATTATGAAGCAAATAGTTTATCCAAATATGGTATGGGTTTGAAGAGTGCAGGGCTTTCTTTAGGGGATAGGATACAAGTATTTAGTGTACAAAAAGGAATTTTTTCTGATTGTCTGACATTGGATATGGAAACAATTCGTGATAATGAGGCATATGGTGTACTAGTTGCCCCTGTGAGTGATAGCCAAAAGCAGTTGTTCATTGATGGTGATTGCGGCACCGTTATCGATATTTCAGAGATAAATAACTACGACACCGTTAATACTCTTAAGAAAAGATTACTCGATCGTTTGGGTGTAATTTATTTTGAATACTTAAATGGCAGTACACAAAATCACTTATCGATTTCCTTACAAATTAAAGACAAACAGTTTAATGTTGCCCCTAAAGATATAATGTATAAAGAACTAAGTTCAGATAGATTTATAGAGTCAGATTATGACTGTAAAACACCGTGTAAACTATTAACCGATGAGGCGCTGTCTTTGCCGAATGCACCCAGCGGTGTTTCCCCAATTAAGTTAAATTTAACTGTATTCCCTCAACAAAAAATGCATACATATGCAGGTTTTACAAAAGAAGAAAGAGAATTAATTAAAGAATATAATGTTTCGTTACCGAATTCAGGTTTTTTCATTTATAGGAATAACCGCTTGATTCGTTGGGGAGATAATTTAGGTATTGTAGATCGGGATCTAAGAACGTTACGTGGAAGGATAGATATCAGCACAGAGCATGACGAGCTTCTAAACGTTGATGTATCAAAACAAAATTTAGAGTTACCTGATGAATTTTTAGATGCTTTAAGTCTTAAGTGTCGAATACCAAAAGAAGATGCAAATAAAGCATTTAAACTTTGTTCTGCTCGGTTCGAAGGAGCTGAAAATAATGAAGGTGCTTCAGCCAGTGATAGCGTTATTGATATCGAAGAGGAAGATCCAAACACATACACTGAACAAGACGACCCAGCGGAAACGAAAAGGCGAACGGATGAAATTATAAAGACAAATGGTCCTATATCAGTTGAGAGTAATACTCCGAATAATGATAACAACGATGTTAGAATCAAAAAGATAGTTTATAAAGATTATTTATCCGTTCCTAATTTATGGGAGTTTAGGCTTGACCCTGACTACGGTACTATCGTACACATAAATAAGTCGCACCCATTTTATCAGTTAGTCCTTAAAAGCTTAAATGCGATAGATCCTAAGCGACAAGCTATAGAGTGCTTTATCTATTGTTTAGCTGTGGGTGAACTTAAAACTAAACAAAATTTAAAAGCTGTAGAATATGAAGATACAAAAAAGGTGATGGATAGATACAACCAAATAGTGTCATGGAATTTACAAAATTGGACCGCACATAATCAAGATTTGTTTGATTAATCATGAGCGGCTCAGGGATCGTTAAAAGTGGTTATTTTACGCCACACGTATATTTTATTTTTGCCCATGATGTAATTTATATTGGAGAGACTCAGCATATTCCTGTTAGGCGTTGGAGTAGTCATTTAGATAAGTCAGGCAGCTTTACCAAAAAGTTAAACAATTACCTTGATGGTGGATGTATGCAGCCATATTTGAATACGCTATCATTTTTTAGTATTTCTTGTTTTGAATTATTAAGAGATATGCAATCTGAATATTGTGGTTATAGGATACCAACACAAGCCTTGGAGCATAAGATACATGAGATTGTACAATCAAAAGGCGTTTTTGGTAGCAATATAAAAGTAATATCCGAGACTAAAAAGACTGCACCGAGGAATTTTTTCCATTGGAATGAAATTGAAGATATAGCTGAGTCATGTATTACTCGTATGCTATATCTTCGAAAGGAAGATAACCCCTTTGTTTATGAATTATGATTATTTTTTAGAAATTAAGTAACTAATCCCACGATTCAAGTGCAGCTTAACAAAATCACTAAAATGCACACCTTCTAGGTGTGCACTTTGTTTATGATAAGCTTCTCGTAGCACGGCTAAATATATATCAGCATATTCACCGGCAAACACCTTCCAGCTCATTTCTACGTTGCTGTCTGAGGGGATATCTTCAACAGGGGGGATTGAATCTTCAGCGAGTGACATGCACAGCGCCCAGCGGCAAAGTACATTCCAATTCTCAATGCCTGTTTTACTTTTTAGGCGAACAAGCTGCTGTTTTTGCTTTTCAGAGAGCTTAATAGAGTCGATTGTATAGAGTGTGGTATTCATTAAAAGTAGCCCTCAGTAAAGGTTGAGGTTTGTTCTTGCTCGTTGTAATTAATGTGATATTCACGGCAAATAGCAGGTTTTAATTGCGTGTAATATTGTCCTGTTATTTCTTCGTCGGTCGATAATAAAATCACTTGGCTTGACGCTTTAGGGAAGTAGTTATTAATTAGTTTAGTACGGTGTTTACCGTCTAATCGCCCAAGTGGTGTATCGATAACTGTTGGGATTTCTTTGCCTGATGCTTCAGCTAAGCCCCATAAAATAGCGATAGCAAGTAACTGCCTTTCACCAGCTGATAATCGGCTTGGCGACATTGAGTTTTTATTGGTATCAAGCAATGTCAGTTTAAATGAATCTGGGCAAATTTTAACGCCGGTAATTAAGTTGTTTTTACGAGAAAGATCAAAAAACTTAGCAGTAATGTGTTCTTCAAGCCCAGTTACATTTTCACGTATTAACTCATCGGCAAATGACTTCATGGTATTTTTAAGTTTACCAATATGTTCAGCTACTTGAATTGAGCGCTTTTGCTCAAAGGTGTCTTTGCTTTGCTGGGTTAGCAGGTTTGCGTAACGAGTGTTTAATACTTCGTCGCGCGCTTGCGCTTGTTGTAACAACTGCTGTTTTTGCTTTATTAAAACAAAATCGTTTTTAAGCTCGGCTTCAAGCCCTGCAAGTTCGCTCAATAAATGTTGTACAGTTTCGTAATCAGGAATTGACTCTAATTTTTTATCAAAAAGAGCTTGTTGCTCTAGAAGTTCTTCGCGCGCTTTTAGTAAGGTTTCTCGTTCTAACTTATCTAGCGAAAGTTTTTCATCGAGGCCATTAAAAATGGCACTTTTACTGCCAATGTAGCAATCTGCATTTGCCAGTTCTTCACGTTCTTTAGCTAAAGCAGCCATTTTATTATTGAGGGCTTTAAGCGCGCTTTGTGGCACATTTTCGTTAATTAGCGTTTGCGTAATTGTGGTTTCGTACTCTGTTATAGCACTTTGAATAACATTAGCTTGGACTGCTTGCTCTTCTTTTTTAATTTGTGCTTGTGTACTTGCTATTAAATTAGGTATTAAGCCAAGCGGTCCGCACCCGGCATCCAATTTTACACGTTCAGCTAAATTGGCTTTGAGTTTTTCTTCAATAGCACCGAGTTCAAATTTAATAGAGTCGCGCTCTTCAATTAAGTGAGCACCTGCAGAGCGAACTTTTTGGCGTGCCTTGTTAATACTTAAATTAGTATCGCTCGCGTGTTTTTCGATGCCTGCTATTTCTGTTTTAAGATTTGACACAAGTGTTGATTGGTCGCCAATTTCAGCTTCTAAGGCTTCAACTTTGGCAATAACGCTGCTTTCTAAGTTATCGCTTTTACGTTTACGTTCAACGTTGTTTAAATCGATATGTAGTTGCGAAAGTAGGTCTAGCCCAAGTAAGTTTTCAATACCTGTTTTTATTAAATCGGCGCTTCTATCTGGATGTGCTAGGTTTTCGATTTTTTCGCCATCAAAAAAGAATAAGTCAGAAAGGCTTAGCGGAATAAACTCATTTACAAACTCATCCCAGTATTGGCTTAGGTGGCTATCTTCTTCTTTATTACAATAAACCGTTACTTTGTCTTTAACGTCTTTTGTGTTGGTTTTCCAATTACGTACAACAACAAACTCTTTGGTTGTGGTATCGGTTGTGTGTGTAAACGTAAGTGAAATTTCAACGGTATCGTGATCGCCAACATAACGGTTTTTGGTGCTGCTTAAAAAGCTGCTATAAGACTGGTGCCCACGGTTAGAACATTTTGCATGCTTACCATAAAGCACGAGTTGTAATGCATCTAAAAAGGTTGTTTTACCACCGCCGTTTAAACCACCAAATAAAATAATAGGTTTATCTTTTGCTGTGGTTAAATCGACTTCGTGTCGCCCTTGATAAATACCAAAGTTTTCAAGGGTAAGTTGCTTAATTATCATCGTGTACCTCTTCAAAATCGATAAGCAGTGAGCTGTAGCCTTGTTCTTTTATCGACTTAGTTACCATGATGATTTTTTCTTGAATTGCAGCTTTATCATCTTCAGTTAAATTTGGAGAATTATTCAATTGTATTTGTAAGCGATGGCGCTCGCGCTCTAATGCAAACTGCTTTGCTTCAAATAAGTTATTAAACGCTCCTTTATCGAGGCTTTGTGCAAGCTCGTCAGAGAGTTTGGCTCTGCGTAATTGGTTTTTATGCTTATTAGCAATGCTCATCACTGAGCGCATTTGTTGATATAGCAAACCGTCTTCGTCGCCTTGCTCTTGGCAATGCGCTTTTAATTTATTAAGTACATCTAAATTAAGAATAGGGTGGTGTGCGCGTTGCTTGCCCGGGTATTCTTTTTTTAGTACTTTTTGGTAAATTTTTGGCACGCTGTCTTCTGCCTCGTGCTTTTCTTCTAGCCAAATTCGACGAATTTCTTCAAGGTCTTCAAGCGGCAGTAGTTCAAGGTCTTTAACTTCTTCTGGCCCAAGCTGTTGTACGGCCTGTTGTGCTTCTAATACTTTGCCAAGTAAATGCTCTCTAAAAGATTGAATATAAGGGCCTGGAACTAAATCCGCACCGTGTTTGGAAACATGCACGGTTAGGTTGCCGTTCATACGTCTAAAGTCGCGATTGGCTTTATCACGAGTTAATTTTTCAATTTTTTTAGCGCGGTCGGCATCGTTTACTTCAATCTCATTACGAAGTGCTACAAGTGGATACATCCACTCTTTTTCTTCATCGTTTGAGATCATGGCATTCATTGATTTATCTTCAGATACCATAGTGCACACGTAACATCCAAAACGGCTATCGCCACAACTTTGCGTTGATTTATCAACAACAAGAGGGCATTCGCCTCCTTCTGTTGCGCCTTGATACATCCCCATTAAATCGTGATTAGGGAAGTGCCATGGGTTATCTACGCTGTTTAGGTATACCCAAACATCGTCGTTACTCCAGCTAGCAATAGGGGTGTAAACCCATACTCGCTCAAGTGAACCGTTTTCAGTTAAACCAAGCGCCTTACGTGTATTGGTAGTTGAGCTTTCGAAACGTTCCATACTTGCTGCACGCACTGTACTTTCGGCTTTACGCGTACCAAGTACTAAAATAGCTTCGCCGTTTTTATCAGCCATGTTTTGTATAAACGTATTCGATGGCGATATTTTTAAACGATCTGTACACCAGCGGAATTTATAACGAGGGGCTGGGTAACCTTTACCTATTAGGTTAACCCAAAAACGGTCTTTAACTGCTGGAGTTAAGCGATGCGGAACGATAGGTAAACCTTGCTCGTCTGCTTGTTCTTTCATGCGCTGCAGAGACTTACCTACCCACATTGCTACAATTGGGTTTTCGACAAGGGTATCTGTACTGATTACATGTACTTTTTTCTCGCATATACCTTCTTTGGCTAGCTCTTGTAATGCATACCATGTGAGTTGCAATATTGCGGTTGAATCTTTACCGCCACTGTAACCAATTACCCACGGAATTGAGTCGCTTTGGTAAAGCATTTTTATATGATCGATGCTTTGGCGAATAGAGCTTTTTAAGCCAGCTTTGCCAAAGGCCGAATGGAACTGTACATCGCTATCAGTAGCCATTTCGTTCCTCGTGGAATTTTGTTTCTTCTATTTGTTCTTTCAAAGTAAGTTCTATGTTTAGTTGTGTTTTGATAGTGGCGATAGTTAATAAAGCTGCGCTATTATTGTGCATCATTCGTCCTTGACTGATACAGCGCCCTTCCCAATTACTTTTGTTTGTCCGTCGCCAGTCTATTTTTTTTAGCTTTTTTAATGTTTGTTTATAGCTTTTCTGTGCTAATAGTTCGTAGCCGATCATTCCTAAGCACTTAAGAACAATAGCAGAGAAATTTACATATTCTTTTCGATCATTTGCGGGCATTTCATGGTTTTTTGCAAGTTTCCAAGTGTTTAAATTATCAGCAACACTGTCCCAATACTCGATTGCTTTTTTAATGCACATCTGTAAATTATCCTCGTTTACATTTGGGAGTAGTTCCATATTTGCAGCATGCAATGAGCTATGCTTAAACAGCTTTGAAGAGCGAGGACCTAAATTGCCGTCTTCAAAGCTAATTACCCCGTTGAAGAAACTACATTGTTTTGCAACAGCATTGGTTAATTTTTCTTGTGGAGAGTTACCAAATAAAACGCCATAAGATTTACCTGTTTTGACTGGAAACAAGTTCAAATCGCGAAATATCTTTTGTCTTTGCTGTAACGTTTTACCGATGTAGAAAACAACTGAGATATGCTCACTTTCAAGTGTAGGATCTTTTTCTAGTGCATCTTTGATAGCAGCAGTTCTATGTTGCCCATCTGTGATGTAGAATTCAGCGTCTTCATCAACTAACAATGTGCCAATGTTTCTACCTGGACCGTCTTTTTCTGTGGGGATGAAAGAGCACTCACCAGTAATACAAGCTGTTAACGATGAAAATGTATAGCCGTCTCGGTTTGAACGAATGTAGCTACTGATCTGAGGGATACGGTTTGGATTTAAGCTTCTCTGTGCCCGATCCTCTGGCAGTAAAGTCGTCTCATCAAACGTAAAGATCCGTTTCAATCTTTTAAGAGGACACATAACAGTATAATACTCTTTTTCTGCTTGTATTCCGCGGATGGCTGGAAAAGAGATTCCAGATATAATTTGGTTCATATTAGAGTCTTTAATAAAGTTCGTACGTCTTTTTGTCTTGTACGTACGTACAAGGGTTGGCGGGCATTCTAAATCATCTTCTTTATAAAGTCTCGTTTAAAAATTAAAAAGGAGCTAACTTGTCTATTTATCTTGATATGAACGCAACATCTCCAGTGTCAAAGGAGGTTGCGGACTTAGTATATAAATTAATGGTTGAAGAATTTGGCAATGCTGGCAGCCGTACTCATGAATTTGGGGCAAGCGCAAAAAAGGCTGTTGAAAAAGCACGCAAGCAAATTGCTGACGTAGTTGATGCGGATAAATCAGAAGTCATTTTTACCAGTGGTGCAACCGAAAGCAATAATATTGCAATTTTAGGCTTAAAAGAGCTTGGTGAAGCGAATAATAAAAAGCATATCATTACAACTCGAATAGAGCATAAAGCTGTTTTAGAACCGATTGAGCACTTAGAGCAAAACGGTTTTACTGTAAGTTATTTAGAGGTCGGCGAAAGTGGAATTATAAACCCTAAAGAGCTAAGGAAGCTGCTTCAAGAAGACACCTTGCTTGTATCAATAATGCACGTAAATAATGAGACGGGTTCGATTCAGCCTATTAAAGAGGTTTGTGATGAGCTAGAACTACATGAGGCCTACTTACATATTGATGCTGCTCAAAGCTTTGGTAAGCTAAGCGACGAATTAACAAATGAACGCATCGACTTGATAAGTGCAAGTGGGCATAAAATATATGCTCCCAAAGGTATAGGTGCGTTAATAATGAGGAAGCGTGGCTTTTTAAAGCCACCACTTAAACCAATTATGTTTGGTGGCGGGCAAGAGAAAGGGCTACGACCAGGCACCTTAGCGGTACCATTAATTGCAGGTTTTGGCCTTGCGTGTGAAATTGCACAAAAAAATGCTGCTTTATGGCAAAAGCACGCACAAAACTTGAAAGATGAATTGGTTCAAGCCTTAAATACACTTGATGCGCAATATAACGGTGAAAATACATCTCCATTTGTACTTAATTTTTCAGTTCCGGGTGTTAATTCTGAGGCTGCTATGGTGATGTTAAAAGGGATTGCGGCAGTATCTAACGGTTCGGCTTGCACATCATCAAGTTATATGCCTTCCCATGTTTTAACTTCTATGAACCTGGAGCCAGAGCGCATTTCTGGCGCGATACGAGTGTCTTGGGGTAATATGACAGATGCAATTCCAGTTTCAGAGATAGTTGAAAAACTAAGACTTCTCAGAGTGTAGTAGGGTTTACCTTGAGCATAAAGTGTTTATCCGATACGTAGTACTTTATACATCTGTATCTATACACCCTTACTTGATTATTTAAACCGAACAACCAGTTCATGTAAGTCGTCTGCGATTTTGTTCAAATACGTGATGGTGTCAGAAAGTTCGGATGCGCTGTCATTACTTGAGTTGGCAAGTGAGGAGATATTAACAATTTGCGAGTTAATGTCTTCTGCTACGTGGGCTTGCTCTTCTACTGCGGCGGCCATTTGGGTCGACATCGAAGCAATTTGATCGATCGACTCAGATATACCACTGAGCATTTCACTGCTCTTAGTCACACAAGAAAGCCCTTCACCTGCATCAACGGCGCCTTCATCAGCGGTTTTTACGGCTTCATTTGCTCGCTCGGTAAGTTCAGTAACAATACTGTATATTTCTTTTGTTGATTCTTGGGTACGACCGGCAAGGCTTCTCACTTCATCGGCAACTACGGCGAATCCTCGGCCTTGTTCTCCTGCGCGAGCAGCTTCAATGGCTGCATTAAGAGCCAGCAAGTTGGTTTGTTCGGCAATTTGCTCGATCATTTCTGCGGCATTTGCAATGAGTGCTGTCTGGTCTGAAACGCTACGAACAGAAATACCGATTTGTTCGACGGTATTCTGTAATTTTTGAATAGATTGATGAGTCACTTTAGCCATATCATTACCTTTAAAGGTAAGGTTATTGGCTTTCTCTGCCTGAGTCGCTGTATCACTAACATGCTTAGAAACATCGTTAACCGTCATTGACATTTGATTCATTGCGGTGGCAACTTGCATGGTTTCAGCTTGCTGACTGTCAATATCTTTGCGTGTTTTTAATGTTAACTGCTCGCCTTTTTCCGACTCTTTCGAAACCGCTAGCGCGGCACTTTCAATTCGCGTGATAACAGCGCCTAAATGAGATATTTGGCTCAATATAGCCACTTTCAATTTGCCCACTTCACCGCTTTCATCACTGAAACTTTGTACAGCCAGTTCGTCGGAAAACGCATGCTCCAGCATCACATTTAAGGACGATAATGCTTTCTTTTTTAGTGAAGAAACCCAAATGGCGTAAATAATGACGGAAGCTAACAAAATGCCTTCTGATAGCTCTTTATAATCAATGCTGAATAAAACAGCACATAAAACGATTGATAGCCCTATAAAGGTATTTTCAAGAGACAATGGCCAGGTTATTTTTTGGGTTTTCCCTGAGCGTATGTCTTGGTAGAGTGCTGATGCGCGTTTTACATCTTCCCTAGAAGGGCAAGATCTTACGGATTCATAGCCGATAATTTTTTCGTTATCTTTAATGGGGGTTACATAAGCGTTTACCCAGTAGAAGTCACCATTCTTGCAACGGTTTTTTACCAACCCCATCCAAGGTTTACCCGCTTTTAAGTAATGCCACATTTTTTTAAAAGCTTCTGGTGGCATATCTGGGTGCCTAACAATATTGTGAGGCTGACCAATGAGCTCATGTTTTTCAAAGCCACTTACTTCAACAAAAGCATCGTTACATTCAATGATGTTGCCTTGATTATCCGTAACCGAGATTAACTTAGTTGCTTCATCGAATGTTTTTTCTGTATTCGTAATCGGCTGGTTATTTCGCATAAATTTTCCTTATTTGTGCTGAAAATGACTGTAGCAATGGCTCAACTGTATCTTGGGTAACTATGAGGCTTAAGTTAAAAATGTAAAAAGCTTTAAGTACCGTATGAACATAGCAGAGCGACAAAAATATGGTAAATAAATTGTAAAAAAATATCACAAATAGTGCATTACAGTGTCGCTTTTAATAAAAGCTAAAGCAAAACTTAACCCACGCCAATGGAGGGGCGTGCTATGGAAAAGGCACAAGGAAGTAAAAGATCAAAAGTAGGGCAGCACAGCTTTAGTCCTCTAGAGTAATCCCAATAGCACTTCCAAACTTCTTACATATTAATAAGCTTGAAAACCTAAGATGTTGGCATCATATTGATTTAACACTCTAATATTGAAGGATCTGAACATGTCGAATTTGTTAAGCTCATTAAACTGGCGCTATGCAACAAAGAAAATGGACAACACAAAAGTCGTACCTCAAGAGAAGCTAGACAACATTCTTGAAGCCATTCGATTAACCGCGACATCAAGTGGTTTGCAGCCGTATGAGGTGCTGGTGGTTAGCAACGACGAGATTCGCCAACAGATCGTTCCTCATGCTTGGAACCAGCAGCAAATCACAGACTGTTCCCATCTTCTGGTGTTTGCCGCATGGGACAACTACACAGAAGAGCGCATTAACCACATGTTCGACCTGGTTAATGACGTACGAGGTTTCAAAAACGAAGGCTGGGAAAATTACCGCCAAATGATTCTAGGTATTTACCCTCAGCGTGATGCAGAAGTGAATTACCAACATGCAGCTCGACAAGCCTATATTGGCCTTGGTACAGCGCTGATTGCCGCTGCAGAAGAAGGGGTAGACAGCACTCCCATGGAAGGCTTTGACCCTGAAAAAGTGGATGAAATTCTAGGTCTAAAAGAGAAAGGTCTGCGTTCAGTCATTCTACTGCCACTAGGTTACCGTGCAGACGAAGGGGATTGGCTGGTGAATTTACAAAAAGTACGCCGCCCTAAAGAAGATTTCATTACAGAAGTGAAGTAATGATGGGTTGCTTTTAAAGAAAAAGCGTAGTGACAAATTGAGCCTATAAAAAGAATGTTTCAATTTAAAATGCCCCTTAAGTGAAGCGTCCAATTTAGTGGAATTACTTCAAAGTGCTTAAAGGGCATTTTTTATTTCTGTTAACTCAATTAAAATTACAGGGTTTTACTTTTGCGGCTGATCTTTCACAAAGGTAGTGTCTTTTTCGCCTTTGAAGAAATCTCGTCCGTAAACTAGAACGCATAACACAACACCTACAGCAAAGGCCCATGTGGCTCCACGCGTTGCAAGTACGGCTGCCACAATGCCTGCGATACCTAAATCACGCTGTGATCTAGCTTCCATGACCCCAATGCGTACTGATACATACCCTTGAATTAGTAGTGTTAATGCTAAAGCCACACCAAGAATCGGTTGGACAAGTGTCACGATAGGCATAAAAAGTAGGCCAGTATTGGTTCCCCAACGGAAAGAGCCTGCTCCTCCAAAGATGGACTTCATAGCCTTTTTACCTTGGCTAAAACGTTCTACAATCACCACATGCATTGCAGCCCAAAGCGGCCCACACATAGCTACGTCAGGTCCTAAAATAGACATGGCAGAGTTACGCGCTCCAAATATCATGTGAGCACGATTTGGGTCGTAGTCGATTTTTTCATCTTTACGAACTTGATCAGCTTCTTCCAATATTGCGCGGCTCTGTAGTACATCACCGAATAGCACGATATAAGCGGCTAAAACAGTTGGAATAGCGCTTAAAAACATCATTAGAGGTGGCATACCTAGACCGAATACAGTGTATTCATTCCATAAAGTAACAAAATCAGGAGAAGAGAAACCCCATTGAATATCAGGCCAAGATGTTTCTCCTACCGTTGGTGCGATAATAATTGCTAAGGCAACGATTGGAAAAACACCAAGTTTACCAATTGCATTAAAGAAGCGATTGTTTTGCTTTAAGTGTGCAAAATGGCGAGAAAAGATCACGTAAAATGCTACACCGACGGCTAGTGTGATAGTTATTGGGTAAGTATCAAAGCGCCCATCAACTTTAAACACAGCCATAACAGCAGCAATACCAGCACCTATAATGACCCCGGATTTTATTGCTTGGGGTATTAATGCGACAACTTTTTGGGCTAACCCAGAAGCCCCAATAAATATTGAGAATATACCGAGTAAGAGCTGGAAAGATATTAAGGCATGTATTCGCTCAGGACCTTCAGGAAAGGTTGCGCAATAAGCCATTAATAAAGGAATCGCAGGGGTAATCCACCCAGGAACAACTGGGTCACCTAGCAAATGGTGTAATAAGTAGAAAAGTCCATTTAACATTACAACGGCTAGCGCAACCTCAAAGGGCATACCAAGTAATTCCGTCATTAATGGTATAGCTGCTAAATCTACAGCACACATTAGTAGACCTTGGAAGTAGTCGGGCCACTCAATGCGATAATGAACAAAAGGTAGTCTTACTTTAAATGGTCCCATGGGCCAAAAAGGAGCTTCTTGGGCTTCAATTTGCTCTTTACTCATGATGATTTCCTATTATTTTTTTAATAATTTCCCCCGCAGTCATTGAAAGCGAGGGAGCGTTTGACATTTCAGTTATTAGAAAGCTTCTTGATACAGTTTTAGAGCATCATTTTCTGTCACCGGAACAGGGTTGTTGCCAAGCAGACGAGTCTGCAGCATGGCATCTTTGGCTAGGGTCGGGAGGCTTTCTTGAGTGACATTTACTTCGCGTAACCTTTAAAGCGAGGTTATTGATCACATGTCTGATGTTTATATTTACACCGTTGGTGACTTTGATTTCATGAAAGCCGTGTTGAATGGCGTAGCTATGATCAGTAGTGGAGGTTCAGAAGGGTCGTTCAATCGGATGATCGCTATCGGCTCTACTTTTGGCATTTTTATGGCCTTTTTCCAGTCCATGATGCAAGGTGCGCAGAAGATCGAAATACATTCGTATTTCGTGGGGATGATACTTTTTGGTCTTGCATACGGTTCCACAGCTACTGTTGTTCTTGAAGACTCCGTGACAGAAGAAACCGCTGTGGTCGCTAATGTGCCTTACGGCATAGCTCAAGTAGGCTCTATCATTTCAACTATAGGACATACAGTTACTACAAAAATGCAGACTGCATACGGTTTGGCTAGCTCTATGTCGAGTAACGGATATGGAGACACGTTATCCATACTCACAAATATGCACAAACTCGGAGGCGACCATTATTTAACCTCATTAATAGACAAGGGGAACGGGGGCGGAAGTGTTTCTACATCGCTAACCAACTATGCAAAAAGCTGTTTAGAAGCAAAGTTTGCAATCAAAGGAAATGCATCAAGTTTTTACAAAGACAATATTTGGGAAAGCCTTAAATTTGAGTCGGGTGTTTACACTGCGACAATGGTCACTAAAGATGGTGAAGAAGAAAAGACATGTACAGATGCCTACGAATATCTTAAGGAAGCTATCGTCGGAAATATCGACATAGATAATGAACAGCTAAAAGAGTACGTCAATAGTAAGGTCAACCTTTCAGCCTACGATGCGAACGAAGCTCTTTCAAATGTTCTGGTTAGTGTTGGGGGAACAGCCAGTGACATTAACCAATTCACTCAAAGCGTTTACCTAGAGCCTATCATTAGCGGCGCCATCGCGGATACGAGTGTGAGCAAACAAGACGTTGCTTCAACAATAATGATGGTGCAAGCAATCAACCAACGAAATACTCAATGGGCAGCCGAAGGCTCGTTATTTGTACGCACTATGCGCCCTATGATGACCTTTTTTGAAGGCTTTGTTTATGCGATAACCCCGATCATGGCATTCGTAATGATGCTCGGCTCTAAAGGAATAAGTCTCGCTGGCAAATACTTTCTGACCCTGCTTTGGATTCAGCTATGGCAACCTGTTGTCGCTATTATTAATTTGTACACGGGTAATGTTGCTCAAAGTCGAATGTCTTCATTTAGACATATTGATAGTACTGACGCAGCAAGAATCTATGAATCATTTGATGGCACTCAACAGATGATGCTTATAGCGCAAGAGTGGCTAGGGGTGGCAGGTATGTTAACTGCGGCAACACCTGCGATCACACTTATGCTTCTATATGGTAGTGCAGTAACTGCCACGTCACTTGCTGGCCGAATGGGTAGAGGTGACACCTTGGATGAAAAAATCCAAAGTCCGGATATGCTAAAAACCCAAGGGCTTGTTAATGCTGGAGCATCAATGTCGTACCAAGGTGGTCAGCAGCATACTGCTGGCGGCGGCGCACATGATGTTGGCGCGACTTTTCAAAACTACTCTCTGCAATCTGCCTCGCAAAGTGGGCAAGCAGCAACATCATCAGTTGGTAGAGAAACTACTCAAATGTTGTCTCATTCGATTGGTAATACGCTAAGTCATAACATTGGTTCTCAGGAATCTTTACAGCGTTTTCAAGAATTCGGTAAGCAATTTGATACATCCAATAGTCAAGGATCGCAAGCCGTTAGAGCGGCAACAAATGAATTTATGAAAAGCTCCGGTCTTAGTAAAGATCAAAAGAATACAGTTCAGGGGGTTATTGGAGCAGGGTTATCAGGTGCAATAAGCACAAAGGAAATGTCGCAAGCACTCGGTGCTATTCTTGAGAATTCAAACGGAAGTTCTCAAGGAGGTGGTGGCATGCCAGCTCTAGCCGACCAACCAACATCCGGTGTATCAACAGATGCTAGTGGCGCACCATCAAGTCCTGCTGGCGCAAGCCAATTGCTCAAAGACATAGAGTTACCCGACATGAGCAAGCTGGAAAACGATGGGGCACCTCGTAAAAACGTGCTCGCTCATGCTGCCAAAGCTCTTGGTGCCGTTGGCCTGGAAATAGGAGCTAACGGGAGAATTCAAGACTTATCCGAAGAATCACAGAGCCAAAATCAAACGGTTGGTTCAAGCGATAAGCAAAATTACGGCAGCTCAGAATCAATTAGACAAGAGCTAAAAGAAAGCACTGTTGCTGCTGCTAAAGATCAGCATGGATTTACCCAAACGGAAGCCTGGTCTAATACCGACACTAACACTTACGCGGCTCAAGCCAGCGAAGTGAGTAAGCGGACAGATACATTCAACGACTCCCAACAAAGATCAACATCAATGGCAGGGGGAGGCACTGTTTCAGAAAATCAGTTAGCTCAAAGTCTTACTCAGCGTCAAAGCACTCCACAAGGCCGAGCTGAAAGCAACGAATTCCAAAGTGACTTCTGGTCGCTTGCAAAAAATAACCCAGAAATGAGAGATAACTACAACAACGCTTTAATGTCCTATGCCGCTAGAGGCGTTGAGGATGAATCCCAAGCAAAATACATGGCAATGCTAAATACCTTGCACAACAAAGACAGTTTCACACATGATGGGAAAGTCAATGAAGCAGGGTACTCAGATGGATTAGCGATGGTACAAAGTCAAATAAATCGATATTTTGGCAGGGATGATGGTTTTGATTTTGACTCAAACTTAAATGATAACAAAGCAACTAGACCAATCGAAAATCCTATCGTTGAACCAGAAAATCATAGAACGGTTTCAGAACGTAGTGACGATATGATGGACACAGCTTTACAGCTCAAACCTGACAATGCTCCATTGGTCATTAATAGTGAAAACGCTAGTGGGGTAAATACGGCTCACAATACTGATGTAGAAACATTTAATGCTGGTTCAGGAGCCCTTGAGAATAATCATTTCCAAGATGTTGGCGCTCAAGCTCTTGATGCATATCGCGGAGCAGATTCATTAGATGAAACGTTCGTTGGAGAAGTTGCTGGGAAAGTTGAATCCGCCTTTGATGTTGCTGAATGGGCTAAAATGGGTATCGATGATGCACAAGGCGTGGGGTCAGGAGTATTAAATGCTGTAGGGAAAGGCGTTGATCAAATAGTCGATAGTTATGACGGCGGTGCAGAAGAATTTATGAGGCTTTCACCAGAGGAAAGACAGGGCGCCATAAATGACTATCTGAAAGAAAATTTTAACGTAGATAGTGATTCTGACGGAGTATTTGATAGAGCCGCAAGTTACATGTCAGATGCAATAATGACAGGGATCGGTTTCGGGCAATCGATTGCTGGCAATACTGATGAGAACGCTTCCTATCGAGACATCGGCGCTGCGGCTGTTTCTGGGTTAAATGCTGCTCAAGAGACAGCGGCTAGAGTTACAGGAGAGGGGATTGATAATGGAATCGAGCTTACTAAAGCCATTGCCATAGGTGATGAGGATAAGATTAACGAACTGCTTGGGACAGACCTAAAAGACAATTGGCAGACATTGAGCGATGAAAGAATGCAGCAATACCAAGATGCAGGTCTTAACGAACGGCAAGCGGCCTACGCGCTGTCGTCGAATAGTATTTTCGATACTGATATAGCACAGCTACACGATGATAAGTCCGAATTTTCACAAAATCGTACCTACAATGAAATGGCGGTTATGTATGCTGACGACTCTGGATTCCACATGGGGGATGAAGGTAGGGTTGTACTAAATAACCCTGAACGACAAGAAGCCGTTGAAAAGATGGCAACTCAGATCGAAGATGGAGCTAATTTGGGTGACTTCTCTCAAGACGGTCATTTTTCAAGTATTGCCATGCTGAACAATAGCTACGACAGGGGATACAATGGAAGTGACGAAGGAGCGAAGGAGCGAAGGAGCGAAGGAAATACTTCTCCAAGCTGACCGTGAGGCAATCGAAGACTCAAAACGATAACGATAGCTGTTGAGATCATGAGACCAAAAAAAGGCTTTCAAATGAAAGCCTTTTTTTATTTTTAAAGTAGCCTTATGGTCGGCTATTGAGATCTAAACTTAAGTCGTTGTAGATGTTAGGGTTAGGAGCATTAACCCGACATTTTAATACTGTTTCACGAGGGTCACTTTTAGACGATACCGAAACATTTGGAGTTGCTTTGTAATGACTCCATTCCTCTGATCTCATTCTTGCCTTGTTCTTAGAATAACTAGGATGAAGCTTTCCATAAGCTTTTTCTTGGTTCGCTATCCTCATCCAAGACAATGCAATCGAAAAGCTGAAAGGACAGATGACACCTACAACAGGGGTTAAAAATAGAGCAATCACACCCCATAGAGTCGCACCAGTGGCTGTAGATGAAGGTACAAAAGACACAAATACCTTTGAGATAAATCCAAGAACCATTGCTACAAGCAGCGCTCCAACGATAGCAAGAGCGTTATTGATCTCCAAGGCAGCCATAAGAAGACCGAGAAGCAGCACTAAAAATACATTACCAACGAACCCTATCTTACCAACCACTTTAGAGAGTCCACTAGTCGGGGTATAAACACGAAATAAGCCTAAACCTGCGTATAGAACTACAGCAACATTAAAGGTATTAGCTCCTACAAACAAAGTAAGATACCCCCCCCAAAGTAGCATTCCCGCATACGCGCTAGTTGCCGTTGAAGCGCTATTTAGTTTGTTACTATATCCTTTCAAGCTTTTTAACATTCCCATTTTGAGTCCGCCTAAAAAATTTGTTAGCTGATAGACACATTTTGGATTAAAAATGCTTAAAAAGCCATGAATTCTGGTGAAATGGGTAATATCTTACCCATACCTTACACAAAACGACATCATCTAACTGTAGGATAGTATTAAAGTCTCATACTGAATAATAAAGATTCATACTGAGTATTAAAGAGTCATACTTTAAAGGGTGAAATTTCCACCCTTTCACTTTTCTCTTTTATGCTTTGCTGATAGTTCATCAATCTGTTCTTGTTGTGCAAATGCACTTTCAGCCAGTTTTTTAAATGGGCTTTTATCGCCCATATCATCTGCATTAAGCGCCCAATCACATTCGGAACACTCAACGCCACAACGTCCATCTGATTGAAGGACGTTTGTAATTGCTTGTTTCGTCAATTTACCAGATTTAGAAATCACAAAGCTAATTTGCGCGTCTAAATCTGCTCAGGCTTTAATTGAGCCGCCACACTCAGGACATTCATATTTTTGTTGCTTGCTCATAAGCTGCTTTATCCTTGTATATCTAACTGAGTATGAAACATTAATACTCGTTTTTAGTTTGAATTCGTAACTGTAACAGCTCTTAGTATTCAGAACCACAATATAACTAGGGAGAAATCAAGATAAAAGGAATTTGACTAGGGATTATCAAAGTATACGAGGGCATAGGCGGACTTGATTTTAGGAACCATTGTTCCAATTCTTTAGTAAGTAGACATTTGATGGCAAATGCCTACTTACATGAGCTATTTGAATCTCTCATTAGCTGGCACAAATCCTAAGCTAAAAGTTTCCGATTCGTACTTTGTTTATGGTATTAGGGTTGGAGTGACGATAAGAGACCTCATTGTTATATGAGGAGGAAGAAAAGTAAGTCCCGCCAGCGAACCGCATTACCCAGCCTTTCATTAGTTCTTTGTCTCCGGAAACAGACAAGACACCAACTCTTGCATGATTTGCGACATGAAGCATCCCACTCCATTCCATTTGATCGTTCTCCCCCTCATAACCGAGATTTTTAATCAGCGCTGTTTCAGCCGAAAAAGACAAATTTGAAAACAAAAGACAGAACTTGGTTTTGAACTCATGACTATTAAGATTGAACAGGCAGTCGTTGTAGCTTATAGCTTGCCAGATGCCACGGCTAGTCTTGTGAGTAAAACCAGACTCTTGCTTAAAGTATTTGACCTCTATACCGAAAGGCTCCTCAATAAAGCCCTCTTCAATAAGATGTGGCTTGGGGTATAAGACAAAATCAATTCGCACATTCACTTTTTCGGCTAAATGAATGCCTGGAACTTCTTTATAGATATGGAAATCACGAGAGAAGTGCTCAACAAGCCACGCTTTTAGCTCCTTTTCATCAGTGAAACGCTCTGTTGCTGCTTGACGTTCAGCATATCGGCGTTTTTTGCGGCTGACCGTTTGCTGTATAAGACAATTAATTACTTTTTTGTCGCTTATTAAGCTTTTAACCCGTGTTAAAGCGCATTTAAACCCGAGTAAAAGTGAATTTGAAGTGATGCGAGACGTGTTGAAGCTCCGCTTTCCTGACGGGGCCACTGAGTCAGAAATGAATGTTTTTATTGGACAATGGGAGAACGACCATGGCGGTTACGCTCAAGCAAATGCTAAACGATAGAAACGTATCCATTACCACGCTTGCGACAGCAATCGGATTATCTTACCCAACGGTGCATAAGGCCGTGAGTACAAATACTCCGCCAAAGCGTACCGCAAAGCGTTTTATTGAGAGCGTTCAAGGGTATTTAAAAATAATTGGTATCGAAGAAGAGATGGCTTGGTCAACGGTCGCACCCGCTGACCAAGCCCCAGCACGGCAGCTAAATCAACAGCCAGAAGACATGGCACTGGAGAATCAAATGTTAACACAAGAAGCAATGAAGCACTTTAAATTGTTCCGTAACCCATTTATCAACGATATCCGCGATAGTCGTGATGTGTACTTGAATGAAGACACTCGCTACGTTCTCGCGGCCATGAAAGACGTTGCCCGTAATCAGGGGATCCTTGCGGTAGTCGGTGACTCTGGTGCAGGCAAGAGCGTACTTCGTCGTATGCTCCTTGATGATTTGCACAAGGATGGTGATGTGACGATCATTCAACCTAAGATCATTGATAAATCACGCGCCACAGCAGCAGGGATTTGTGATGCCATCATTGATGACATTAGCAGCGAGACACCTAAACGCAGTATGGAAGCCAAAGCTCGCCAAGTGGAACGCTTATTGATGGGGGCTTTTAAAGGCGGTCAACGTCATGTTTTGATCATTGAAGAAGCCCATGATTTAACCGTTCCTGTCATGAAATACCTTAAACGCTTTTGGGAACTTGAAGACGGCTTTTCAAAGCTACTTGGCATTCTGTTGATTGGTCAAACTTAGTTATCTGATCGTTTAGATGAGCGCCGCCATTACGAGCTGCGTGAGTTTATTCGCCGTTGTATGGTGGTCGTGATGTCCCCAATGGATCATGATTTGGATCAGTATTTGGCCCATAAGTTTGGATGTTATGGCGCTGATATAACGAAGATCATGACACCTGAAGCCATTCTTGAAATGAGCCAGTGTTTGGGAACGCGCCGCTCAACCTCTGGCAGTATGGTTTATCCTCAGGTCATTAATAATCTTACTACTCGTGCCATGAATCTAGCCGCTTCATTAGGTGAAGATGTTGTTAGTGCTGATATTATTAGGGAGCTTTAAGATGCAAACAAATAACGATTTAACCTGGCAACAATTGCATGATTACTCTTCCATGTTATTGCTTGAATCGCCAGAACAAATACTAGCGGATGGACTGAGTTTACTTGAGCTATTGCAAGAACTTGGTCAAGGTCGAGATAAGAACGGAGCTGTGTTGATAGGGCTTCAGGGTGTTAACGATCAGTTTCTTAATGCACTGCGAATTTCAGAAGGTTTGATCCGTCTGGGTGTTGAAATGAATCACAAAGAGGATGCGTCATCATGTTAGTACCTGGCAATTTTATTAATATGAATTCAGGCGTGGTGTCGTTGTCGGATACATCCATATTCATCAACCAAGAAGAAGTGCTTTCAAATGGCCTGATTCTGTTGCGGACGATCAGTGACTTACTGGGTGATCTTTCTGCGAATGACAGCATTAACACGGAAGATTTAAGTGCCACCATCCGGCTTGCTGAGGAGCTGATACAAATCGGCGTCAAAAAGAAATGAAATCTAAGGCCGCAAATGCGGCCTTTCTTTTTTTGACCAGCCCCATTTAGAGCCATTCTAAGCGGCTTTAACCTCTTCCCTTCGCACTTTTATGGCAAAACACCTTAAAACAGCTGTGCGCGGCTTATAGTGTGTTTAAACACAATTCCTTTCTTAATTCATATCTTTCTAACCTTTGTAGTTCTAAAAATTCATTTTATCGATAGAACAACAAAGGTTAATTATTCCTATGGTTCACATCCGTTAACCCTTTGTGTTCAAGAATCTTACTTCAAATGGAGAATACACTTGGTTCAACAATAAAATGCCAGCAGGTGTGGATGGTCGTTGTAACGTAGGTTTCTCCTTTCCTCAGCTATGTGTTGCATCAAAAGCACCGTTAACTAAAGCCAATTATGAAGCTGCGGTGACACTGTTAGGCACAATGAAAAAAGTAGATGGTTCACCTGTTGGCATTCGCCCTACAACCATTGCCGTAGGCTACGGTAATCGCGCTGCTGTGAAAGGTTTGTTTGAAAGCATGTTAGTCGCTGGCGGTGATTCAAATATCTACTACAAAGATGTTGAAGTAGTCGTCTCCCCTTATATCTCTTAAGTAAATAAGCGCGGTAGCAAAGAGACATCGTGCTCTAAAGCTGTTATTAGGGTTGAATTATCAGATGATCGAGCACGAATAAAAACTGTTAACCGCTCTCCTTTCCTTTCTATTGAACGTGATCCTGATGCAGGACAAAACTAAGAGTATCTTCACTTCCCTGAAGTGTAGATAAAGAATGTTTGAGTCTTGTTAGATGTCGGGCTAAACTTAGCCTTAGGAATAGGGGCAAATTCTCCCTGCGATATGCTGCGAGGTGCTTGACCTCAAAAGTTCTAAACTCATGACTTACATTAGTAATAGTGAGGTAAATTGACCATGGTGCGATGCACTGGGAGCTGGTCACTCTATTCCCACGGGCTATTCAAGCGTAGCCCTTTTTTATGCCTGTAACTTCTACTTTTTACTAGTTGATAAGAAGTTCCATTATGTGAAGCGGTTGGGTTATATATCGGTTTTTTTGTATTTTATAAATATCGCGAAAATTTACGAGTAATATCGCGGCGGGGTACACCTAAAATCGAGGTTTGCTCTCGTGCAGTTGGCAAACCTCAGTTTTTTCATGTAAATCGGATAACACACACTTAATTAAATACTCGTAATCCATTCAAGCGTAAAGTAGGACGAGTAAAGTTGTCTTATTTTAAGGCATGTAATTCTCTAGTTGTTCGCGTTTATGATTTAATTAGTATTAAACGGTGCTTTCTTAGGAGTGAAATATGGTTTTTGCTATGTTTGGTATGGTATTGCTGACATTTGCTGTTGGGCTCTGTGCTATCGTGGCTCGGGTGAAGAGCGTTAAGTCAGGGGATATTAAAGTTAGGTCCTTCAAGTTGATGGATGGGGATTTCCCAGAGAAAGTCGTTGCAACCACTCGTTGTTTTAATAATCAGTTTGAAGTGCCTGTGTTGTTTTATGCAGGCTCTCTTGGCTATCTGGCTTTAGGATTAGAGCAAACCATTACCCCTGTAGCCTTGGCTTGGCTGTTTGTTATAGCGCGGGCCATTCATGCTTTCATTCATGTTACTTATAATCATTTGCTGCATCGGGTCATTGCTTTTTGGGCAAGCTTTTTAATAGTGATGGCACTGTGGCTACATTTAATTTCCTCCATTATTGGTTAGTAAAATGGCTTCAATAGGGCGTTTTCCTGTAGGCATTTTAGTGTTGTATCGTGCTCAATGCATAATACTTGCGGTTTGCCGCCCTCATAAAGGGGTAATAGGGCAGGAGATATAGAGACAACTTTAAAAAATCTGTATACTTCGCCAAAATTAATTAGGTCAGTAATTTTATTTATGAATACGCCTCAAGAAGCAACAACACAATCCCAGAATGAAGAATCAAGCTGCTGCAGTACTTCTAGCTGCTGTGCACCCGCTGCGCCAATTACCAGAACGTCGCCAAAAATTGGCCGTAACGATCCCTGTTTTTGTGGCAGTGGCATAAAACACAAAAAGTGTTGTGGTAAGAATTAATCGTACGATTTATTGCCAAGCCTCACCTCTGATATTTGAGGGAGGCTTATGCGTGCGGTGATTTTCGATATGGATGGCACCTTGATTCACTCCGAGCCTTTTTGGAAGCTCGCTGAAAAAGAGGTGTTTTCTTCTTTAGGGGTTAAAGTTACTCCGTCGCTTGCAAAGAAAACAGCCACCATGACCACTCGTGAAGTGACAGAATTTTGGTATCAAAATTCCCCTTGGTTAAAGCCTAGCCTTGAAGAGGTTGAAAGTAGGGTGATTAATCGCGTTGCTGAACATATTGCCAATCATGGCAAGCCAATGGATGGGGCGCAGAGGATTTTAAATTTCTTTTACGAAAAGGGATTTAAAATAGGTTTAGCCACTAATGCTCCTTCGCAGCTTATTCCTATTGTTTTAGAATCTCTTGATCTCACTAAATATTTCTCTTACGTAGCATCCTCTGAAAGTGAAGTTGCGGGTAAGCCACACCCTGCGGTGTATCAAACCGTATTAAGCGAATTAGCTGTCTGTTCTTCCAATTGTATCGCGTTTGAAGACTCCTTAACGGGGGTGAAATCAGCTCAAGCCGCTGGAATAAAAACCGTGGTTGTTCCTGCTCAGGCAGAATATTCCGATGGAAAATATGACCAAGCAGATTTGAAAATTAGCAGTTTAACTGAATTCTCAAATGCTCACTTAGAGCGTATATTGCCTTTTTGCTAGAGAGTAATATCTATTCGTGACCAGCTTTCATGGATTAAGAGGGGAGAAGCGCGAGCCACTTTCTCCCCTGCCTAATTTAGCCACACCTTCCTTTCTTTAATGGCGGGCTGTCCGCGAGTTGTTGTTTCATAGGCACTTCTTTTTGAGCGCGACTAAGTGGGCGTATATGACCGTTTTGATCACGGTAAAACCCCAAATCCTGTAAATAATGTGCGTTTAAATGCTTAAACGTTTGGTTGGTTTTACGTTGTGTCGCATATTGCTTAGCTAGGTTTAGTAGGGCGATTAAACTCATAATATTTCTCCAGTTTGGCGAAATTTACGAGGTTTAGTAAGAGGATTTCTAGACTGACCGCGTAAATTTCGCGGTCAATGTTGTGATTATGCAGCCACTGAACGCGAGACCGAACGAGAATTTGATCGTTTGGTCCAAATAACGAATGCAGGGGCGGTGTGATTTAACATTGTATGTAACATGTGCCTCTCCTATCGTTCGGTTCAAAGTCTGAAATGGTTATAACCTGTCTAATCTGTAAACAGGTACCCATATTTATACCTCGTTTTATTTTTATGTCAATAAATTATAAGCATATCCCATTAAATTGTTTTTAATGGCAGGTTTAGGGCAAATTTCATTGGCAAACTAGGGTACAATGCGCGCCAGTTTTGTGATTGATTTTTGTTGGATTCACTAATTATGGCAATTAAAGCAACGGTTTATAAGGCGTCGGTGCAAGTCTCCGATATGGATCGGCATCATTACCAAGGTTATGACCTGACCTTGGCACTCCACCCTTCGGAAACCGAAGAGCGCATGATGGTACGGTTAGCAGCATTCGCCTTATTGGCCGATGAAAAAACAGGCGATGAGCAATTGGCCTTCACCAAGGGCTTGAGCACAGAAGAAGAGCCTGATTTATGGCAGAAGAACTTTTCAGACGAAATATTGCTTTGGGTAGAGCTCGGTCAACCCGATGAAAAAAGGCTGCGCAAAGCCTGTGGGCGAGCTCAACAGGTGATCATTGTGAACTACAGCGACAAGTCTGATATCTGGTGGCAGCAAAATGCGGGTAAATTAAGCCGTTTTGATAACCTAAGAGTGCTCAGTTTTGCCGAGTCCGATGTGAAAGTGTTAACTCGCTTATGCGCTAGAAACATGCAGCTCAATGCTACCATTCAAGACGGTGAAATTTGGTTGTCTTCAGAGCTTGGTGAAAGCCAACTACGACCTGTTTGGCGAGGGGAAGGTTAACCCCTCACCAAAACCGCGTTAGGCGCTTTTGTGAAGTGTCTTCTGGAAAAAAGCAACGGCCTTGCCATAAAACTCCAATGCGAGGGCAGGGTCGTATCGGTCGCCTTCATCGCGCATAAAAGCGTGTTGACCATTTACTTCATACCAAGTGAAATTACGCTCTGTATCCAACAATTGTTGGTATATCTTTTTCCGTCCTTCGGTCGGAACATGGGGGTCTTGCTTGCCCCAAACCATGACTAACTCTCCTTGGATTTCTTGGGTGCGAGTAAAAGAATCGTTGTCGGTTTGGCAAGGAATAGTGTTGGAATGAATGTCAGTAGCATAAAGACAAAATGCCCCTTGAATGCAAGGGTTCAACGCTGCGCGATAGGCTAGGTGTCCACCTAAGCACACGCCCATAGTACCAAACTGACCGGTGCAGTAATCTTCTTGTTCGAAGTGGCTGATCATAGCGACGGTATCACTGTCGTGGTCTTCCAGCGGTTTCGTAAATTTATCCTGATTACCCTTGTCTTTGCCTGCGTCGTCATAGCTCAAAACTGTGCCAATTGGGTTCAGTTCGTGGAACACTTCTGGTACAAGAACCACAAAACCATGTCCCGCCATCATAGCTGCTGAGCGAGCAATGGGAGCGGTTTGTTGAAAGATTTCCGAATAAAAAATAATGCAAGGGAAGCGACCCTCAGCTTGCGGACGGTAAACGGTGCAACGCATCGTACCCGTTGGTGTGTTAATGTCTTGGTCGTGATGTTGAATGATCATGGGAATCCTTAATATACGGTCGTTTGCTTATAATAAGCGACCTCTAGCCTAAAACGAAGAAGCGAGCGAACTTTTCATGCGGATATTATTACTTAGCGCCTATGAGGCCAAGAGTCATCAGTATTGGGCGCAAAGTTTAATAACAGGATTAGATGAGTTTGAGTGGACTTACCTAGCCTTGCCAGCTCGGCATTTTGCTTGGCGAGTAGGGGGAAACGCCCTCAGCTTTGCGTTTTCGCCAGAATATCAAAGCGCTTTACAAGGCTCGTATGATCTAGTGATTGCCACTTCCATGACCGATTGTGTTGGGCTAAAAGCGCTTTGTCCTCAACTACAGCGTATTCCTTGGATGCTGTATTTTCATGAAAACCAGTTTGCCTACCCTGAAAACCACCAGCAACAAGGTTTAGTTGAAATACAAATGAAGAGCTTATATTCAGCCTTTGCGGCAGATTATTGTTTGTTTAACAGTGATTTTAATCGCCAAAGCTTTTTGCAAGGAGCAAAGAAACTATTAGACAAACTCCCAGACTTTTCTGAGTCTGCTTGGGTCAACAAAATTGCGGAACGCTCCCAGGTATTGCCTGTGCCCATTGATGTGCCAGCGGTCAAAGCAACCCCTAAAAATACACCCCTTAGCCTTGTGTGGGCGGCAAGGTGGGAACACGATAAAGGCCCAAAGCAGCTGTTGACCTTGTTGGAGGTATTAGAAGAACAGCAACTTGATTACCGCATTTCGATTTTAGGTGAAGCCTTTCGACAAGTGCCTGAAACCTTCACCTTCATCAAACAGCGTTTTGCAAATCGCATACAACACATGGGCTACTTACCAAGCAGAGAAGCATATTTAACGCAATTGGCTCAGGCAGATGTGGTCATTTCCACAGCATTGCATGAGTTTCAAGGGGTGTCCGTATTAGAGGCCGTAGCGCTCGGTTGCACACCTTTGTTGCCAGACCGGCAAGTATATTCAGAATGGTTTGATGAGGCTTTTTTATACCCCAGTGTGGTGGATGACCCGGTACAAGAAGCGCAAGGAGCGTATCAGAAGCTCGTAAACTTAATAAAGGCTGGGCTTCCTTGCCCAAACGTAGAAGCGTTTCAAGCTCGTACTCTTCACCATAAATATCGCCAGTGTATCCAGCAGCGAGTGTCACAAGCATAACCAATTAGCCAATATGACTAAGCTCTAAACAAGCTCCTTGCATGGCTTTAGCGTCTTCGGCATCGTGAGTGACCAACAGCGCAGGCACATTGGCTTCACGTATTTGCTCTAACACGAACTCGCGTACTTCACGGCGCAAAGCGGGGTCTAATTTGCTGAACGGCTCATCCAGTAGTAAAAAATCGGGTTGAGCGAGTAGGGTGCGCAGTAGGGCAACACGGGCTTGTTGGCCGCCAGAAAGCTGATCCACTAAGGCATGGGCTTTATCTGCTAACGATAGCTTATTTAAGGCCTGTAAGGCCTGAATTTGGCGCTGTTGTTTTGTCACCTCAGGGGGAATGGCAAACAATAAGTTTTCAATAATGCTCATGTGTGGGAACAGCAAAGGGCTTTGTTGTAATAACCCCACTTTACGATTCTGGATAGACTCTTTTTCAATGGCCTGTCCATTTAAATACACTTCACCTGTTGCGGTTGGGCCACCGCATAAGGTACCACTCAGAAAACTCAGTAGAGTTGATTTACCAATGCCACTGGGGCCCATAATAGACAACACTTGGCCGCTTTCTATTTCAAAACTGAGTTCTTTAATTAAAAAATGCTCGCCATTTTTTAAGGTAAAATCTTTCACTCTTAACACATTGAGTCCTTGTTGGTTTTAGAACCCTTCACGAACCGTGTAATAAACGGATACGTGCGCGAGTCCAATAGCTGGGAATAACTTGCGCTAGCCAAAATACAATTATAGGGAAAAAGGCCTGCAATAGAGCCATGGCCCCAACTTGTTTACGGTCCCCTGAGGAAGCTTGCGCAACGGCTTCAGTGGTGAGCGTGCTGTAGCGTCCTTCACCGGCAATAAGGGTGGGTAAATATTGGGCAATGCTCACCGAAAAGCCAATTGCAAAGCCCGTAAATAAGGCTGGTTTGAGCATGGCCAGTTTAACAAAAAAATAGTTTCTCACCGGTTTATGGTTGAGTCGGTTAGCTTGCAGTAAATAGCTTTGGTTATAGGTCAAATAAGGCCCCTGTAAGGTGAGGTAAACATAAGGCAACACATACATCAGGTGCAAAGCAATAATGGCACATATGTCACCATTTAAATCCAAGTAAATCAGCAACACATGTAGGCCAAATAAAAAGCCAACCTGAGGCAATAAAATAGGAATGTAAATCAGCCAATCAAATAAGTGCTTTTGGCTCACCTGTTCTGTATAGCAAAAAGATTGGCGTTTACTTTCTAGCATCAACAGGCTTAAAGCACAGGCTAATAAGGTTGCGCCAATCGCAATAATGAGCGTGTTCACTGATAACTCTGTGAGTAAGGGTAAAGCACGTTCAAGGTTGTCTAAGGTCCAGCGAGACGGTAACACATCAGGAAAGCGCCAGCGCTTAGTGAAAGACCAAATAGGTAAAATCAGTAAGGCTGTAATACTGATTAAAAAGGTGGCTAAGCCTGCGCCTACCCCAAAGCGTAAAAGGTTGTCTGAATAGCCACAACGCTTACCATTACTGCGTTCTATACGGGTAAGCTTGGTCAATAGTAGATGCCCTAACTCCCAGCTGGTTAAACTGATAATAATCAACAGCATGAGTACAACGGCTCCGGCACTGGCCATCAGGCGCATGGCTAAGTCTGGGTCGTTAAACCATCGTAATAAGGTGACGGCTAAGGTAGAAGGCGTATTTGGGCCAATCACAATTGCCAAGTCAACCACGGTCAAACTAAAGGCAATAACTACAAACAAGGGCATACGAATAATGGGGTAGAGCTGAGGAATAAGCACCTTACGCCATAGAGTAAAACGCCCGTAGCCTAAGGTTTGGCAAACATCCATAGTTTGCCGTGCTTTAATGCTTTGCATGGCTGAGAGCATCACAAACAATAAGTAGGGCATTTCTTTTACAACAAGCGCAAAAATAAGCGAGTAGCCTTGCGGGTCTTGCACACTAATCCAGTTAGGCGGGCGCTCAAAACCTGTTAGCCAAGGGCTAAAGAGCCTGACTAGCCAGCCAGAAGGGCTAAGCAAAAACAATAAACCAATGGCAATGGCCGCATGAGGAATTGCCAAAATAGGGGCTAATAAGGCTTCAATTTTCTTGAAGAAAGGCTTTTGGTAGCCCCAAGCTAAAAGAGATAAAGCAATCCATAAAGATAATATTGGCGCGCCAATCCCGGTAATGAGTGTGAGTTTTAAGCTGCCATAAAATTCACCTTGGGAGAATAACGCTCGCCAAGGTTCTAATGAAAACTGATACTCACCAATTGGAGGAAAGTAATGAAACGCGGGAAGCAGTGTGCCTATCATGCCAACACTAATTGGAATGATAAGCACAAGAGCTAAGGCAATCATGCCCCAACGGTGAAAGTTAATGGTCATTCGGTTTTTCTGTTAATCCTAAAGCTGTTCGTTATTGGGCAAATCGCTTGCGCCATTCGGTTTCCACTGCTCCGTTCCAGCTGCTATGGGGCTCAGGCAAAGTATTGCCCAGCTCTTCAATACTCAAGGTAGCAATACCACGTGGCAATTCATCGAATGCTTTTTTATCCGCAGCAGACAATTTTGCGTAAGATAGTACGCTTAAATCGCCCCATACGGTTGGCGTTTGTTTGTATACTTGGGCTTCAGGAGAAAGCAAAAAGTTCGCTACCACCTGAGCACCTGCTTGCGCCGCACTGTTATAAGGGATGGCTAAAAAGTGAGTATTGCCAAGTGTGCCCTTGTCGAAAATATAAGAGCGCACACTTTCTGCAAGGTTGCCTTGGTCTATTTGAACAGAGGCAGCGGATAAATCAAAGCTCATGGCAATGTCGATTTCTTGGTCGTCGAGTAAACGGATCATCTCCTCACTGCTAGAAGGAAAACTCTGCCCATTGCGCCACGCCACTTTATGCAGCTTTTCTAAGTATTGCCACAAAGGCTTAGTAACTGTGTCAAAATCCGCTTGCTCAACGGGCATTAATAACTGGCTTGGGTCATCCACTAATTCATGTAAGGCTTGTTTTAAAAAGCCGGTACCGGTGAACTGGGGTGGCTCCGGGTAACTTACCCTGCCTGGGTTCTGCTCGGCATAGGCTAATAATTGCTTCATAGAGCGGGGCGGCTGCTGTAAGGACTCGGTGTCGTACATAAAGATCATTTGCGCCATGCCCCAAGGAGACTCCATGCCTTCAACAGGTGTCCCGAAGTCTTGTGTTAAGCTTTGGCGAGCATTTTCGTCTACAAAATTTTGGTAGTTCGGTAAGGACTGTGAGAAGGGTCCAAACAGCAAGTTGTTGTCTTTCATTGCACGAAAGTTCTCACCGTTTAGCCAAATTAAATCGGTGGAACCTTGTTGGTCTTTGCCAGCGGCTTTTTCCGCGATGACACGATTCACTGCATCGGCGGTATCGGTCAATTTAACGTGTTTAAGTGTGACTTGGTATTCGTCTTTAACGCGCTTGGCCGCCCATTGAATGTAATCATTAATGTTATCTGCGCCGCCCCAGGCATTAAAATACACAGTTTGCCCTTTGGCTGTATCAAGAGTCTCTTGCCAGTTGGCGTGAGTGGGTAAGCTTGCGGCCAGTAAGGTGGTCGATAAAGCCGCAGCGGCTAACGATAATTTCATGAAGCGCTCCTAAGAAAATGAATAGCAATATCCGTTAGTCGTTTCTAAGTTGTTTTTATTACAGTAAATTTCGTTTTTTCATCACTTAAATTAGCGTAACATGTAAACCCTTCAAAGCGAGCGTGTTTTTGTGATTTAAGGGGCCTTATGTCTTATCAAATCTATTCCCATGTTTTACCAAGTGCGACACCTGGGAATCAGCGTATTATCAAGGCGCATCATTTTGGCGAAGCCGGTGCCCGCCCTAAAGTATATTTTCATGCAGGCCTTCATGCGGATGAATGGCCAGGCTTTCTAGTGCTCAACCGGTTACTAAAACGCTTAATCGAAGCCGATAATAACGGCTTAATAAAAGGCGAGATCATTATTGTGCCCGTTGCGAACCCGATTGGCCTAGCGCAAAACTTTCATGGCTATATCCCTGGGCGTTTTGCGTTTTCTGATGGTGGCGGTAATTTCAACCGTAACTGGCCCCAGCTTGGTCATAAGGTAGAAAAACGCATAAAAGGTGACATTAGCCACGATGAAAGCGCTAATGTGCAAGTTATTCGCCAAGCCATTGCCGAAGAACTGGCTTTATTGCCTGAAACCACAGAGTTACAAGGGCTCAAGAAAACGTTACTGGCCTTGTCTATGGATGCAGATGAAGTCATTGACCTGCATTGCTCTGGTGAAGCTTCCATGCACGCTTATGTAGCGCAAGAATTTGAAAACCACTTTAAACCCTTGTTGGCCTTATTAGGGGCAAAAGTGGGCTTGTCTGAGCTAGAAACAGGCGCTTCTTCCTTCGATGAAACCAATGTGAGCGTTTGGCGTGAGCTTAAATCTCATTACGCCCATTTAGTACCCTGGGGAAGCCGTTCTCTCACCCTAGAGTTGCGGGGCGAAAACGATATTAACGAGGCCTGTGCTCAGCAAGACTCACAAGCGTTGTATGACTATTTGGTGTTACGAGGTGTCGTTGACGGAGAGTGCCCAGAGCCAGATACCAGTGAGGTACAATATTACCCACTTGATGCTATGGACCTGGTGAAAGCCCCTTGCGCTGGTATTGTGTGTTACCACAAAGAAATTGGCGAACCAGTGGAAGCGGGTGAAGTCATCGGCGAAGTGGTGAACCTAATGGATGACGATGTGATGTCATCAAGCTACCCTTTGGTGGCCCGCACTAATGGGGTGTTTTTTGCTCGTGTGCAGCGTCGTTTGGTCGTACATGGAGAGTCCATTGGTAAAATCGCTGGCATTGAGCATTTGGCTTTCCGAGAAATCGGGAACTTATTTGAAGATTAGGCTAACCCACCTTGATACCAAAACAACCAGAAATAAATGGCGAGCAGGGTTTTACCGCCGAGCAGCGCGCCGTTATATCCCATGATTTAACTCACCCTGCAAAAGTGATTGCGGTGGCGGGGGCTGGTAAAACCACCACCTTGATTGGCCGCATTAAGTATTTGCTAGAACAAGGTGTAGAGGCGTCTAAAATCGGCGTTTTTATGTTCAATAAAAGCGCACAAGAAGAGTTTTCTAGCCGCTTAGGTTCAAGTTTATCCCAGCTTGGCTATGCTCGTAGCCCAGATGTCATGACGTTCCATGCTTTTGGAATGAAGCTGTGCCGTCGCTTAGAGCAACAAAACTGGCTTAGCTCAGCCAAGTTGTTAACGGACGATTTCAGCTTAATTAAAATGTTGCGTGAGGCCGTACAACGGTTAATGCGTAAAGGCGTTGCAATGCCAGTCCAAGACGAGAAAGACTGGCTAGAAGATGCTTTGCTCTTTATTGATCAGGTAAAAGCTTCAGACAGCGACCCTCAAACTGTGTTTAAGCAATTGGCGTGGTCTAAAGAGCGTAATTTCTTTCCGGCGCTGTTCGACGAACTAGAAACCTTAAGAGAGCGACAAAACGTACGTTTTTTTGCAGACTTACTCAGCGACCCCTTTGCATTATTGAAAACCCTATCTGCTGAGCAAAAAGTCCAGATAGACCAATATCTCCCTCAGTTCGACTACTTACTTATCGACGAATTTCAAGACATAAACCCATGCCAGTATGAGCTGTTAAAATTGTTATACCCAGCGCCTTGCCAATGGATGATAGTAGGCGACGTACAACAATGTATTTACGAATGGCGAGGGGCCAGCCCAGACATTATGGCAAACCAGTTTGACCAAGACTTTAGCCCGGTCATCACTTACCCATTAAGTAGGAGTTTTCGTTTTGGTCATGCTATTGGTTTAATGGCCAGCAGTGTTATTTCAGAAAACGATCATAACGCATTGGTTTTAGGGGTAGGGGATTCCACCCGAGTGGCCTTTGCCCGAGACAAAAAAGTCGGTAAAGCTTTGCTAGGAGAATTAAAGTCCTGGCTGGAAGAAGGTAAACAACTGCAAGACTGTGCGGTTTTGGCGCGTTTATATAGTGATATGGTACCGGTGCAGTTGGCTCTTATGCATAAAAATTTGCCCTATCAGTTGCACGGTGACTCACCCTTATTGGAAAACCGCCAAATTCGTATGCTAATGGCTTACATGGCGGTCATGGCTGGAGGCCTAGAAGGGACAGCAAATAAGCAACCAATCCCCTTGCATACTGAAGACCTAGAATATCTATTAAGTGTGCCTAGCTTAGGCGGGGCGGCGAGCCAGCGCAAAGTTCTGGTTCAGCAAGCTAAGCAAGCACCGCATTTGTTACCCCAAATTATTGAAAACTTGGCCGACAACGCCGAAGGTTGGCGAGGTAAAAAACTGCTTGAGCGTGCCGATTGGCTGCGCAGTTTAACCCTGTATCGAAATGACCCAGGGCAAGGCTTGCAGCACACCATCGAAAAACTACGCATTTACCGTTATTTTGAAAGCACCAGCAGTAAAGACATTCAAGCTCAGGAGAAAATAGCCACTTGTGAGGCGTTTATTGCCTATGTAAGAGGTGTCGGACAAGATGCTCAAACAACCCTGAAAAAGCTGTTTGAGCTGAACGAGCAACACGAGGATAACCCACATGGTGTTCATTTAATGACCATACATAAATCAAAGGGGTTAGAGTTTGACCAAGTTGTCGTTACTGGTTTGAGAGAAGGGCGCTTTCCTTATTACGAAGAAGACCTAAGCCATATTGACCGCCAAGCCGCCAAAGAAATGTCCTCTGAGCGGCGTTTGTTTTATGTCGCCATTACTCGGGCAAAGCAAAAGCTGGTGGTATTGGAAGCCCCAACTAAAGATGAGCACAAACGTTTAGTAAGGGGGGAGATCCCAACAAAATCACCCCAAAGTCAGTCTTTATCGCGCTTTATTTATGAATCACAACCTTATGGCGTGAGCCAAATTTGTAAGGCTTGGGTCAGCGGCGCCAGCGACGAGCCCATTGATACTGCAAAAGGGCCCGTGTTTCAGCGGTATTTACAGTCTGTAGAAGGTTCACCAAATTTAGTATTTCGCCATAAGGTAGAAACGGCGCAAAAATTGCTTAAGGCTGGAGACAAAGTACGCCACGAAAAATTCGGAGAAGGCGTAGTGGTTCGGCCAGAGCAGGGTGAAGACAGTAAAGTATTGGTCGACTTTGCTGAGCAAGGGCTAAAAAAATTCAATCCCAAATACACACAACTGATTAAACTCTCATCTCGATAGAGTCAGTAACAAGCTAGGAGAACACATGTCTATTCCGTTAATTGATTTGTCAAAATTGGTGATCGACAATGAAGAAATACGCCAAAGTGAAATTAACGCCTTAGATAAAGCATGCCGTGAAATTGGCTTTTTTTATCTTACTAACACGGGCATTCCAAGTGAACTTATGGCGAGCTTGATGAGCCAAGCAAAACGCTTTTTTGACCTTCCAGAAGCCGATAAAAAAGCCATCGACATCACCAAATGTATCAACCACAGAGGGTACGGCAGTATTGGTGAAGAGCAGTTAGACGAGATCGGCCATTCAGATTGGAAAGAAACCTTTGATATGGCCCTAGACCTACCAGCGGATCACCCGCTGGCGGCTAAATACCCAAAAATGTATGGCCCTAATCAGAACCCAAGTGACCCTGCCACACTGGAAGTGTTGCAAGAGTATTATGTGCAGGCGTTTAAAGTAGCTCAGCAATTACTGACGGCAATGGCACAGGCGCTGTCTTTAGAAGCGGACTTTTTCACTCGCTGTTTTACCGACCACGTTACGGTTCTGCGTATGATCCACTACCCACCACGTCCTGCTCAAGATCATGATAACGGCGCGGGAGCACACACGGATTACGGTTGTGTAACCCTGTTGTTGCAAGATCAAATCGGCGGCTTGCAAGTGAAGAATCGAGACGAAGAGTGGGTGGATGCCACGCCAATAAAAGACGCATTGGTGGTGAACATTGGTGATCTCATGCAGCGTTGGACAAACGACGAGTATGTGTCTACCGCGCACCGTGTGCGAGCTTCGTTACCGGATGTACACAGATACTCTTTCCCATTCTTTGTTGAGCCAGACTATGAAACGCTCGTGTCTTGTGTACCAACCTGTACTGACGAGAATAAGCCCGCTAAATACGAGCCTATTTTGAGTGGCGATTGGATCCAATCACGCTTTGATGCAACGTACGCATACCGAGAAAACGAAGACAAATAGACGTTTTTGACTATCTCTCAATCTATTGCAGCTAATCAATGGGCAGCCATTAACCGATTAAAACTTGGGTAATGGCTCAATTTGATAGTCTGTTCCGCTCACTTTTACCACATGATCTGGTGGCACTTGCGTCCACGAAAGGCTGGACAAGTCTAACGGCTCAGAAGCGATCACCACATGCTCGTCAAAGCGTTTGCAAAACAAGCTGGGTGGTTGGTCATCTGTGGCATAGCGAACAGCAATAATGTCGTCACCATTGGATAGCACAGCGGTAAAGCGTAAGGGCTCAGTGATCGCTTTTTCCGCCATGATCTGCTTTACCTGCGTTAAAGTATCGATAATGGCTTGTACTGGGTTATTTTCTAAACCATTGGCAAGTAACAGCAAGAAAAGGGCTTCAGAATCGGTCGCCCCTTGTTTTTCATTATACAGGTGTTCGGGAATCAGCTGGTCAAGCCGCCAACGAACTTGCTCGTAATCACCTACTTGGCCATTATGCATAAAAAGCCAGTTTTTATAGCTGAATGGATGACAGTTTGCTCGGCTGGTGGCTGTTCCGGTAGAGGCTCTTACATGGGCAAAAAACAAACCGCTCTTAATATGCTTGGCTAAGCTTTTTAAATTACAGTCGCTCCAGGCAGGTAATATCTCATGATACAAGCCTGGTTCTTTGCGCTCGTCGTACCAACCTAAACCAAAACCGTCGGCATTAACGGTAACGATGGACTTTCTGGCACTGATGCTTTGTTGAATGAGGGAGTTTTCTTGTTCAAACAGCATGGATTCAAGATAAACAGGCTGCCCTTGGTATGCTAACCATCGGCACATAGATACTCCTTAAATAAGCCTAATCAGGGGGCGGGTGCCCCCAGTGGAAAGTCTTTCTATACTTTAAAGTAACTGACTTTATTAGACAATTGGCTTGCAAGCTTCGCCAGTTGTTCAGCAGAATCGCTTATTGAATGAATGGATTCAGTGGTTTTGGCGGCAATGCTGGTAATATTTTGAATATTATTACCCACCTCAGCGGTGACCGTTGCTTGCTCTTCTGCAGTAGCAGAGATCTGGTCATTCATGTCACGAATTTTTGCCGTCGACTGGTTAATGTTCTGTAGCGCAGACTCTTCGTGTTTCACCTGCTCAACCACTTGTTCAGAGCGTTGTAAACTCGCTGTCATTGCAGAGACTGCAGAGGCAGTACCCGTTTGCAGCACGGCAATCATTTGCTCAATTTTTTGTGTGGCATCTTGAGTGTTTTTTGCTAAGTGGCGCACTTCATCAGCGACCACTGCAAAGCCTCTGCCTTGTTCACCAGCCCGAGCCGCTTCAATCGCCGCGTTCAACGCGAGTAGATTGGTTTGCTCTGCAATACCCAAAATAACATTCAAAATACCGCTTATTTCGTCTGTGTTGGTTTGTAGCTCGTTGATGGTTTGAGAAGATTTGCTGATCTCACTAGACAAAGACTCAATACTTGCGATGGTTTCACTCACCAAATGGCTGCCCTCATGAGCAGCAGTTTCTGCATCATGAGCAGCTTGGCTCGCTTGAGTGGTGGACTCAGAAACATGTACAGCGGTGCTTTGAATTTCTTGCACGGCCTGAGAAATTTGGTCTGTTTCAGCCTTTTGTTGATCCACCATTTGCGAAGACTCACCGGTCACTTTATTCAGGTGGTGGGCGGCTTCTGTGAGCATATTACTAGACTGAGCCACATCGTGAAGAATGCCGCTTAATTGGCTTTCAAGCTTGTTCATGGCGGCTTCTAAAAGACCAATCTCATCTTTACGAGTCGGTGTGTTCTGCTCTTGGCTAAGTTGACCTGCGGCAATGCTTTCAGCGCGCATAACGGCTCGTTTTAATGGACCACAGATGCCATTAACAATCAGTAAGCTGATGATGACCCCAGCAATAATTAATGCTCCAGAAATCGCAGCACTGGTGTAGATTGTGGTGTTGAGCTGTTGGTTCTGTTGCTCGGTGACTTGCAAGGTGTAGTCATCGATTGCGGTCAGTATGCTTTCCATCTGTTCGTTGATTGACACCAGACTGGCATCGGCAACACGGCGAGCTTTATTGGCTTGTAGCGTTTTAAGCTTAATCCACCATTCGTAGGTGGTGGTGCTGGCTTCTAAGAAAGTAGCTTGTTGCTCTTCTAACAGAGCGATTTGCTCAAGAATGGGCGCTAAGCTGTCTGTGTCCGGCATATTAGAAAGTGTCGCTTTCACATTTTCTATACTGGCTAGCAGCTCGCTGGTGTAGTTGGTGAACTTCTGTGCAGATTCTTCAACCTGCTCAATACCATAACCGCCCATAGATTTGGCAATAGAAACTTGGAAAAAGCCGCGTTCAAACTCAACGGACTGCTGCAATAATAATTGTCGGCTGCGTTCCAAATTGTGCAATAGGTCAAGACTTTGAGAGGAAACGCTTTGTAACTTAGAAGATACAGATTGACTAGAAAGAGCAGAGCCTATGCTGGTGGCAATAATAACGCCAGAGAATAAAAAAACGAGAGAAAGGATTTTACTACGAACATTCAAATGGAACATGGAATCACCTACTTTTTCAGATTGTATAAGGGAGCAATTAACGTGCCGACTTTTTACAAAACCTTACATATACGTGTTCTTCCATGAGAGTTGAATATGTTTTGTTCTTATTTTTTCCATACCTCTAATTTTCATCTTATCTAAATATTAGCTAAGTTAATTTGAAAGCAGAAGGCGCTACGAGAATGCAACGCCTTAGTGCCTGTTTAGTCCTCTTGTGGTGCAGAGTTGATGACCACCTTGTCACCTTGCACTTCAAAAAAGAAGCAGTTGCGTCTAAAGGTATGACAGGCTGCCCCTTTTTGATCCACCTGTAGTAAGATGCAGTCGCCATCGCAATCAAACGACATAGAAACCAACGCTTGTCTGTGACCAGAGCTTTCACCTTTGCGCCAATAGGTCTGGCGAGAACGAGACCAATAACATACTTGGCCAGTTTCTAAGGTTTCACGGATTGATTTTTCGTTCATGTAGGCGAGCATGAGCACTTCTTTAGTATCATGCTGTTGGGCAATCGCGGCGATCAAACCGTTTTCATCGGTTTTAAGGTTCTCAAACAGAGTGTCTAGGGAAAGGCTGTCGCCTTTATTCATATTTTCAAATGCTTTTAAACTCATGTGCTGCCTTACGAAGGGTTAGAAAGTAGAAGGCGAACATAGTAAAGCCTAACTACCGTTTAAATGTAAGGTTGAGTATACCTTATCGTAACGTTAAGTAACTAAACTATATTCTTAGGGCCTTGTCGAGTAACTAAACAATTTACTGGTGCATTTAGGGAGGGTTAAGGGTAGGGAGGTCGCTTTCTCGTAAGTCTCTGTCTCTTTTAAGATTTATTGCTTAACCGTCAGAAAGAGGCTTGATCTTTTAACTCCCTTACGTATAATGGCGCCCCAAGGTCACAGGGCCTCCTTTATGGTGTCTCTGCTGGTCCCCTCGCAACAATAAACCGTGAATCTGGTCAGGTCCGGAAGGAAGCAGCCACAGCGGTGGACTTGTGTGCCGAGGTGCGGCTGGTAGAGATGCCACCTTAACAGCCTCTTCATTTATTTTCACTCTCCCAAGAGCCCAACAACGGTAATCTTAATTTTTGAATTAACTCAAACTGTTTTTATCGCTGTTCGAATCTGATAGCAAATCGCACCGGTTGGATAAACGGGTAAGTCAATTTATACACCCCTTAATTATTTCTAATGGTAAAGTTTTACATAGTTTTACACGAGTTCAGATATAGAAGGTTAGGGAAGCAAGTTATACTTTTTATTATTGTTTAAACCTCTTTCTCGGAATTACTCTGAATGAAAAATAAGTTACTTTTTAGTGTGACGGCTCTGTCCGTCGTGGTGGCTGTATCGGCGGTAGAGTTTAAATCTCTATCTAGCCAAGTGGATACGAGTCAGGCAGTTCAACAGGCAAATTGGGCAGAGAATGTAGAAATCACCATTAATCAAGACGACAACAGTTTCCGTTTTCAGTCGAACGGTATTCCTAGCCACGGTTTTGCTGAGAAGTATCTTATTCCCAATGATGTTATGTCCATGCCGTTTTCAGATAATGCTGCCGATGAGTTTACGGTTGTTAAATCAGCGGAATATTTTAAAGAAACCCCGATTGATACCACGATTACGACTCAGCCCACTTATGTAACCGATACCACGGATACGACCTTAGGCCGTATTGGTGTTGCGATTACCGGAGCACAAATTTTCAACGATTATGAAGATTTGGAAAGGTCGATTACGGCGCTGGATGATAATGTCGTTCATGACCATGTGCCTTTTGTGGATGAATGTAATGGTCATACCCTAGTTAATGGCACGAATTATCATTATCACGGTATTCCTCTTTGTATAACCGGCTCCCTTGATGTGGAAGGTGAGCATTCGGTTATGATTGGGGTACTTGAAGATGGTTTCCCAGTTTACGGTAATCAGGGCTTTAATGGCGTAACTATCACTAATGATGATCTAGACGAATGTAGCGGCCACTTTGAAGCAACCCCAGAGTTTCCTGACGGTATTTATCATTATCACCTCACCGCCGACGAAGCACCGTATATGATCAATTGTTATCACGGTGAAGTGTCAGACAGCATTAAGCAGGGCGGTCACGGGCAAGGTGCCCCTGGCCCTGACTTTACAGGCGTTGCCGAACAGTTGAATATTAGCGAAGCGCTCCTAAGGGAGGCGCTTGGTCAAACCATGCCACCTGACTTTGATAAAGCCGCTGAAACTCTAGGCATTACTGCTCAAGCATTGCGTGATGCTTTGCCGTCACCGCCTCAGTAAGTTTTGAATATGTTAGTAGAAAAAATTGCTTATCTAATCATTGGGGCGGCCACAGCGGTCACCCTGATGACAGTCTTACCTGTAGAGGACAGTACAAATGTGAGGGTCAAGGGAGAAGTCTCTAGCCAGCTAGATGCTATGTCTCTGCACCAGCACCCATTGCGAGAAGTTGCAGAAAACCTCCCCACACCTACGGTGAATCATTTGATGTTTCCTGATGTGATGGGCGGTTATAACGTGCAAATCATGACGCGCAACTTCACCTTCACGCCCGCTAAAATCAATCAGGCCGTCGAGCAAAATGCCGGCCATGCACATATCTATGTGAATGGGGTGAAATACGCTCGCGTTTATGGCAAGTGGTTTCATTTACCCAGCAGCGCTTTAACACTAGGGGACAACCTTATAAAAGTTACCCTTAACGGCAATGACCACAGTGAGTGGGCCAAAGATGGAGAAGCAATCTCCTCGACGGTTATTATGGTGAGAAAGCAGTAACGTCAATAGCTGCTAATTCACAATGTATTCACTAAGTTGAATGAATATTTGGGTAGAGCAGCCTTGTTTTGTCTACTAAATTGTAGAGAATAGTTTTCTTAGACATATTTGAGACCGATTCCATGAGCAAGAAACAAAGCCCTAAAGTAACGGTTTACAGCAAAGGGTATTGCCCCTTCTGTAAAATGACAAAATCTACCTTAAAGAAGCTAGACGTTAAATTTGAAGAAATTGATATTACTTTCAACCAAGCGGCGGCAAAGGAAATGAAAGAACGCAGTAAACGCCACACAGTGCCGCAAATTTTTGTCAATGGGCAACACATTGGTGGCAATGACGATTTACAGGCCTCGTTAAGAAATGGGGTGTTTGAGAAAGCACTGAAAGCGTTATAAGTTTATTTGCCGAAGACGAACAAGCCCCTTCTTGCCTTTTATTAAAGGCAAGAAGGGGCTTGAACAGTATTTATCTTACTAAGAGATAAGTACGAGATTAGTTAGCATGAAACGCCTTGGAAACGGCGAAACTGTCTTAAAAAGTGACTTTCACCGTATTTCAGGACTAAACCTTACTTAACAGTTCACATTCTAACAGGTTTTTGCTCTGTATTTAGGGCAAAATACAGTCTACCCAAGCATTAATGTCTTGTTTTAGGTCATCAGCTGAAGTGCCTGCTCGTGCACGAAATACAGGGCCTTGGCGTAGATCAAACATTAATCTCGCTCGTTGCTCAGAAGGGAAGTCTGCTGGTAACTGAGCCTCTTGCTTGGCCAGCTCAAAACGTTTGGCGATGCGCTTTTGCGATTCTTCTATGCCCGTTTGTAATTGCTGCGAAGCCCCTTCCACGGTTTCGACACTGGTGGCAACACAGGCACTTAAAAAGCAGCCTTGCGTACCTTGCTCTCCTTGGGTGGATAAGCGAATAACTTCCTGAAAAAAAGCAATGACAGCTTGTCTAATGTCTGTCTCTTGTTCGAAAACCTCTAAAGGGGAACAGCTACCACTGTGCATATAGTGATCTACTGTTTTAAGAAAGAGGTTTTTCTTATCTCCAAACGTGGCGTATAAGCTCGGCGCGTTGATGCCCATTGCCCCTGTTAAATCTTTCATTGAAGCGCCGTCATATCCCTTAGACCAAAACACATTGAGTGCTTTTTCCAGTACTTGGGTGTCATTGAACACCTTTGGGCGTCCAATTTTTTTTGTATTGTTCATTACAAAACTCTTGCATTACTGTTTTTGGTTAGTGTATTTTGAATAATATAACAAACATTACAAAACTCAAAATTAACATTCGAAAGAGTATCTTATTATGAATACATTGTTTGATCACCTAGAAATAGGAGACTTGCTTTTGGCTAATCGATTTGTGATGGCGCCAATGACTCGCGCCAGAGCGGATGATCAAGGCATACCTAACCCTAATGCAGCACAATACTACGCCCAGCGTGCCTCAGCAGGGTTAATCATTAGTGAGGCTACCTACATTTCAGAACAGGCCAAAGGGGCTATTCAAACGCCGGGTATTTTTTCCCTTGAGCAAATTAGCGCTTGGCGCAAAGTGACCGATGCTGTACATGAACAAGGCGGCAAGATTTTTTGTCAACTATGGCATGTAGGGCGTGTGGGTCATGAAAATATCTTACCAAAAGGGGAGCAGCCATTGGCACCTTCAGCAATTCATTCCCAGGCTTTTACCTTTACTCATAATGGCTTTGAGCGGGTAAGTCAGCCCAAAGCACTGACTAAATCGCAAATCACGCAAATATTGGATGACTATAAAACGGCAGCTTTGGCTGCGCAAAAAGCTGGTTTTGATGGTGTGGAAATTCACGCTGCTAACGGTTATCTGGTGGACCAGTTTATTCGTGATGGCGCGAACCAAAGGCAAGACGAATACGGTGGAAGCCTTGCTAACCGTGCAAGGTTTCTTTTAGACGTTATTGAGGCAATAGGCCAAGTTTGGCCTGCAGGCCGAATAGGCGTGCGACTCACACCCACTAGCCAATTTAATGATATGTCTGACAGTGACCCTCTAAAGACCTTCAGCTATTTATACCAGCAGTTAGATACGTTAGGGCTGGCCTATTTGCATGTTGGTGAAAGTATGCCCGGCATGTCAGAGGAAGCAGAAGGGGACCAGCAGTTACTAAGAAAACTTCGAACGTTTTGGCATGGGGTGTACATCGTTAATGGCGGCTTTGATGCACAAACCAGTCAACAAGTGGTTGAGTCTGGTTATGCTCAAGGTGTGTCGTTTGGTCGGCTTTTCATTGCTAATCCTGATTTACCCGAGCGTTTTGCCAAGCAAGCTGAGTTAAACCCACCAGATATGGACTCTTTCTATGGCGGCGACCAAAAAGGCTATATCGATTACCCCTTTCTTACAGAATAAGACCCGATCACTACTTTAATGAACGAAATAGGAAAATAACATGTCCAGTTTACAACAAGAGTTAGATGCGTTCAGCGCGCAAATCATGCCTAAAATGCCTGCATCAGCAAAAGCAATAATGAAGAATGTGAACCAATCCCTGCTTGATGGCTTGCCTGAACGCAATCTAGTAAAAGTAGGGGATACTTTGCCTGCTTTTGCGCTACAAAATCAGGAAGGTGAAACGGTGAGTTCGGTTGAACTCTTGCAACAAGGGCCTCTCGTGATTAGTTTTTTCCGAGGTGTCTGGTGCCCTTACTGTAATATCGAAGTAAAAGCATTAGAGGCTCATGCACAAGCGATTCGCGAGCTCGGAGCAAATTTAGTGGTTATTTCTCCTCAGACTCAGGCGGCTGCAAAGCGTAGTGTGACTGAAAACGGCTTGTCTTTTGATGTGTTAAGCGACCAAGCCAATGGCTATGCCCAGAAACTTGATATTGCCTTTGCGTTGCCAGCAGATCTAAAACGCTTGTATCAAGGTTTCGGTATAAACTTAAGTGAATACAATGGGGACGATTCGTGGAGCTTGCCAATGCCTGCTCGCATTGTTGTATCGCAAGAGGGTAAAGTGTTGGCGTTTGATGTGAACCCCGATTACACACAACGTCCAGAGCCTTCTGAAACCTTGTCGGCATTGCCAAAATACCGCAACTGATTGCTTCTGAAAAAACAGAGTAACTTGTTATGAGCTCCGTATATTGATACGGAGCTCATTTTTATTTTAATCGAATAGGGCTGTCATAAATCACAGGCAGTTCGTTTTTCCATTCTTCCCAAAGAGTCTGCTTTGTCAGCAGGGCGACCATAAAATGAGCCACGTTGTAACGGCTGGAAGGGCGAGAATTAAAAATCGGGTCGCATACAGGTGATGAATGAATCTCGTACTCGGTGGGTAAAGGCGTTAGTGTGAGGCTATCTGGTCGCACACAGACCCACTCTATCGGCATATCTGAGTAGGCCACAATATGTTGTAAGTATTGAGCGGCTTGTTCGTTGTCACTGTGGGGAGGAATCAGTAAGCGAATGAGCCCTAATACAAGCTTATGAGCAAGAGACACTTTTTCGCCTTTTTCGTGATTCTGGTAGCCAGTGGTGCTCATTAGAATCAGTTTAACTCTGCGGTGTTTATGGTTCATTTGATGAATGGCTTGGCAGGTTCGCATGAGCGTTTCGGTAACCAGCCTACGGGGCTGACCAAACATGCCAGTAAAGGTTAAGTTATGGCCTAGGCAAGAGATCACCGAACAACAGCCTTCGAGATGATCGGCTAATTCTTGTTGGCTGAGTTGATGAACGTTCCCTTCTATTAATTCAACGAAGGCGCTATTTTGTAGGTAGGGTTCGATCTTTTGTTTTGATCGGACAATCATTTTTACGCTTGCGCCTTTACTAACAAGCTCTTGAGCTACGAGCTTTCCTGTGGCTCCGCTACCACCTAATAATAAAACCTTCATGCATTTCCCCTTGCTTGATATGAAATTAGCGCTACTCTATCTATACTTTTATTAATAGTTAATTGCCTAAAAAGGTATAAAGGTATACATAATTGTATGAACTGGTCTGCTATAAACTTTGATTGGAATAGAACGAGAGCTTTTTTAGCGACAGCTGAAGAAGGCTCATTTTCGGCTGCTGCCATCGCTTTGAATACCAGCCAACCAACTTTGAGCAGGCAAGTGGCGGCATTAGAAGAAGAGCTTGGGATTACCTTGTTCAATCGACTTGGTCATCAGCTAGAGTTGACAGAACATGGTTTAGCCTTGTTACAAATGGCTCGTAACATGGCGTCGGCAGCAAGTGATTTAGCATTAGTGGCGCAAGGCAAGTCTCAAGAATTAGCTGGTAATGTTGTTATTTCAGCTTGTGAGCTCGACGCCATGTATCGGTTACCTAAAATCTTATCTGAGTTTAGGGCGGTCGAGCCAAAAATCTCTATTGAAGTGGTCGTGACCAATGCCGTGAGTGATTTAAAACGCCGCGAAGCAGATATCGCCATTCGCTATACTCGACCTGATCAGGCAAGCTTGTTTGCACGTAAACTTGGTGATGAGAGCATTTATATGTATGCCACAGCAGACTACCTAGCTCAGTTTGGCACTGTGACAGGAGTCGACCAACTAAACAGCGTTCAGATCATAGGGTTTAGCGACCACGAGCGCGAAATCAATCATTTTAAACAACAAGGTTGGTCACTAACAAAAGACAACTTTATGCTGGCAAGCAGCTTTCAACCCATGCACGTACAGTTGGCTAAAGCCGGTGCTGGCCTAGTGTATTTGACCCACGATGTGGGCGACAAAGAAGCAGGGTTAGTTAGAGCATTTGAAGAGTTTACTGAGCCAATGAGGCTGCCAATGTGGCTGGTGTGCCATTCGGAGCTACGCACTAATTTAAGGGTCAAGCGCGTATATGATTACTTGGGCAAAGCACTGCAAGACTACCTAAATACTGAAGCGACTTAGAAGTGGCTTTGATTGATGCCAATTTAGTATTACAATATTAAAATTGTTTTCAAATGTTATGTTGTGTGACGCATCCGTCGCTGTTTTCCTCTTTCGCTTTTCGAGCACCTTTCTTATTCGGAATACAAGTTGCAGGAGTTAAGTATGTGGATTCTCTATGCCTTACTGGCCGCTTTTTGTTTTGGCGGGCGGGGGATACTTTATCAATGGACGTCGCAAAAGAACCTAGACAAACACTTAATGCTGTTTGGGGTTTTCTTTGTCGGTTTTTTGATCAGCAGCATAGCGATGATCCTATTTGATCAGCAGTGGTATGGGTGGGCCGATGTGCTAGTTGGGCTCGCAATGGGCTTCGGTTCATTTTCAGCCAATGCGGCTTTACATAAAGGTTTCTCAGTAGGTAAAGCATCGTTAATTAGTGTCTTGTCAGGCATGCCACCGTTATTTGTGGCGTTGTTTGCTTTCTTTTTGTGGGGTGAGTCGTTATCTTCTCTGCAATTGCTTGGCTTTACTGTCATTTTTATCGGCCTGTATACAATACGCTACTCAAACGACATTTCTTTCTCAAATTTGCAAGGTGCTCAATGGGGCCTTCTGGCCGCTTTCTTTTTTTCGTTTAATGATTTAATGGGTAAACAATCAACTCGCTTAGAGGCCGATATGTTTGCAACCCTCACGCTGATGTTTGGTTTTGGTAGCTTTTTGTTTGCGATGAATTGGTTCAAAAATCGTAATCAAAGCGTTGCTAATGCCTTAGCTACAGATCGTTGGCCAGCAAAGAAAACCTTTGCTTGCGGCATGCTGATTGGCTTAACCAACATGGCGGGTATGATCGCTATATTAACTGCATTCAGCATTGGTGCGGCGGGCTTGGTGTCTGCTGTTGCAGCCATGAATATTTTGTTTATCTTGCTGTATTCAAGGCTGGTGTTGAAAGAGTCTTTTAGCCGACAAGAGGTTATTGGTATTACTGCGGCCATCATTGGTATTTTAATTTTACGAATTAGCCAATAGAAGGTGTTTATTGATATTATAAAAACTATTAAATTTAAGATTTTTATAGGTATGGATAATATGAATTCATCAACCAGACAGGAGAAAGAAGATGAATGCATTATTAGCCATAGTATCTAAGTGTTACGATGTGATTACCAAAAACGTGGCCGTCACAGAGCAAGTAAGTTGTAATTACTGCGATGATTATTACGGGGATCGTACTTGCCACATTCACCGTTCACAAGAATGATATGTCAGCCAGCTTGCCTTTGTTGCAAATAAAGGTAAGCTGGCTTTTGTTTATGGGAAGCGTTGTTCCAGATATTGAATGATGTCTGACGATTCGTACATCCACTCTACCTCGCCATTTTGTTCAATGCGTAAACAAGGTACTGTCACTTTGCCCCCTTCTGCCAATAATTCAGTACGATGAGCAGAACCTTCAGACGCATCTCGCTTTTCAATGGGTAGGTTCATTTTATGAAGGGCTCGGCGGGTTTTAATACAGAATGGGCAAGCAAAAAACTGATACAGTGCTAACTGTTTAAGCTCTTCATTGATCGCCTGTTGGTCTTCTTCAGAGCGCTTTTGTTTACGACCACGAGACACTAAATCCAGCGCTACTATAATTAAGCCAACGCCGTTGCGTAGCCCTTTAATTAACCATTTCATAATGTCTTCCAGCATAAAATTTGAGGCATTCTAGCGGTTTCGTGGGCTAAACAAAAGCATTCTTCGTGTCTCACTTGCGCATGTTTAAGCCTTGTAGAAGCCAGGCGCTAGGACCATTGGTTTCTGGCTTGCCCAAGGCCCTGCTGAATAAAGCCAAAGATCGCATCAATATTGCTGGTGGCTTGTTGGAAAAAAATCTCAGGATTACGACTGGCAAGGGCTTGGCTATGAACTGAGCTTCTGACTTCTTCTACAAACTGACGAATCTTTGTAATGGCCTGAGGCGTGAGCTGACTTTGAGCTGCATCCATTTCTGTTTCAATTTTGTTGAGTGTATAGAGTAAGTGAAGCTTTTTGTCTGGTGTACAGCGTTCGCTATTGGACACTTGCATTGTTAAGGCCCTAACTTGCCCTAGAGATTCGGCCAGTTCTGGGAGAGTTCTTACTAAGCGATTAAATAAGGCTTTATGAGCTGGGTCTTGACTGCTGGTTAAACCAAAATCATCTGCCAAATCCCAAATGGAATCCAATAACCGCTTAATCAGCGCAGAATGCTGCTGAAAACTTTGGCTTGCATCAAGGTTGCTTTGGTTGAGCAACCTTTGCCATTGTTTGTATTCAGCTCGAATATTCGCAAAAGTATATTTGGCTATGTGGGTCTGTTGTGTTTCAACCTGTTGGTAAAGCTGGTCAATTTTTTGCTCAAGGCTGGTTAGTTGGCTCTTTAATGCCACTTGGCCATTCAGAAAGCCTGAATGTAAACCTCGGTGCTGTTGAGAGAGCTTTAAAATCTCGATCAAGTTTTGTATTAGATCAATTCCAATGAGGCTTTGCTGCTTCCAGCGGCGTGCATTTTGCCAATACCGGATCAGACTTAATGCTATTAATCCGATGCATAGGCAGATAAATCCTATAATGGGTAGGCTCATGATAACTCCTGTTCTTGTTGTTCCAAACGGGATGATAGCCAAGCTAAGTACTTCACCATGTCCTTGGTATCCTTGCTGGAAAGGCTGTTTTTTTCACTCACTTGAGCGATGTCTTGTAAGCGTTGGCAAAGCTCATCGTTAGCCTTGCTGAACTCTGAAATAAGCGATAACGAAGTGCGAACTTCTTGGTAGGTAGAGTGTGAAGCCTTGCCAATGGCTTGCAGGTTTGAGCGGGTACTTTGAATGGCTTGCATACTGTTTTCACTGCTGGCTTGCATGGTTTGGCTGTTTGTATTTGAACGCTCAACCTGATGTTGAATCTTGCTGACTAGCTCGTGAATATCACGGGCTGCGCTGTCGGTATGAGAGGCAAGGGCGCGCACCTCGTCTGCTACCACGGCAAAACCGCGACCTGCTTCACCGGCCCGAGCCGCCTCGATGGCAGCATTTAAAGCCAATAAGTTAATTTGCTCTGTGATCTGGGTAATGGTGCTGACAAAATGACTAATTTCTTGGGCATTGTCGGTTAGCTTGGTTATGTTGTTTTGGTTGTCTTTCACATTTTGTTGCCAATTTTGCAGGCTAGCTTGTAACTCTGACAAGGAGTTTGAACCTTCATCTACCAGTGAAGAGGCGTTTTCGGCCAATGACTCCGTTTGTGTTATGCGCGCACCAATGTCATTTACGGTTGCGTTCATTTCTTCTGCGGTAGAGGCAATGGAGTTAAGAGCTTCGTGCTCTTTTTGTGCATCGTGAGATAGGTCATTCGATGACGTATTAAGCTCTTTGGCTGTGTATTTTGTTTCACTTGCACAGCTATCGAGCAAGGCCTGTTTGCGCTTTAATTCTCGAATAAGAAGATTAACCTGTCCTGCTAGGGCGTTGAAATCTTGGTCGTTTGTAGTGAGTGATACAGCTTCAAGATTCTGTATTTGCTCAAGCTCTTTAGTGAGTATGCTAATACGCTTTTTCGCTAGAAAAACAAACGACAGGGTCAAATAGCTGAGTAACAGCAGTGGGCCAGTAAAAATATAACTTAAAAGAAGATCAGGCTGACTGATGAAGAGCAACCCGATATAAAGGGCCGTTAAAAAGAGGACTAATAAAATCCTTAAATACGCTGGGATTGAGGAAAGTAACAGGATTCCAGGTTGAAACAACATCATAGTCTCTTCTCCTTAATATGACTCTATGAAGGTGTAGCCGATAAAAATCATAGGCATGGCATAAGGCTCTAAAGTATTAGAGGCCCATTGTCATTTAAGAAGTTAACTACTCCGTTGCATTTAACTCTTAATTTTGAATTGTTAGTTATAAAAGCAAGATAAGTGCCAGATTAGAGAAGAGTGAAGACTCGGGGGGAGAGCCTCAAGCACAACATGAGAGTGGGCAAGTAAAGGGCGATGAAGAAAAGTAAAATGAAGCTTTGCACCGTGGTAGTGCGAACCTGTGAGGGTGACTATTGAAGTAAATCTACAAGCCCAGAAACTGGGCTTGTAGGATAAGCCTAATTACTTATCAGCTTTATTAGCTTGCTGTTCTTCGTAACGTTTTTCCCAGAATTCAGCACCTTTAATGCCTAATGCTTTCGGGTTAAAAGTGTACTCAGACACGCCAGAGGCTTTTTGTTCTTCGTAGTCTTTCAGAGCTTTCATTGTAGGTTTTGCCATGAAGAAAATTAGCAAAATACCCACAATGTTTAACCATGCCATTAAGCCTACGCCTACATCACCTAGGTTCCAGATGTAACCTGCGGTATTGACCGTACCGTAAGCCACCATGAACATGATCATTAATTTAACAATGGTTAAAGAAATGTTTAGGTTCAAAGCTCTGCGTAGGTAAGCCACGTTAGTTTCAGCAATGTAGTAGTACGCCAGAATCGTCGTAAAGGCGAAGAAGAATAAAGCGATACCAACAAAGATAGAACCAAAGTTACCAAACACACTTGCTAACGCTAATTGCGTGAAAGCAGGTGAGGCAATAATGGTAGAAGCTTCAACGTTTTGGACAATAAATTGTCCATCCGCCAGCGTACCTTGAACATTGTACTGCTGGGTGATCAAAATCATCAAAGCCGTTGCAGTACAAATAAACAAGGTATCAATGTAAACAGAAAACGCTTGTACTAAGCCCTGCTGCGCTGGGTGTTGAACTTCTGCCGCTGCGGCTGCATGTGGTCCTGTACCTTGACCGGCTTCGTTAGAGTAAACACCACGTTTTACCCCCCAGCCAATAGCAGCACCAAAACCAGCTTGCGCTGTGAAGGCATCAGAGAAGATCAAACCGAAAATGCCTGGCACCTTGTCAATGTTTAAGAACACAATGATCAATGCCATAACAATGTAGCCAAGGGCCATGAAAGGCACAACGATTTGCGTGAAGTTGGCAATACGCTTAATACCGCCAAAAATAATGAACGACAGTACGACAAGAATCACAGCAAGTGCGACCAATTTAGTGGTGCCGACTTCACCAAATGAGCTGGATACAATGTCGCCTTGACCAAAGACTTGAGCAACAGCGTTACCCACAGAGTTAGCTTGAATACCAGGTAAGAAGATGCCACATGCAAGAATGGAAGCTAGAGCAAACAAAATTCCTAACCATTTCCAACCTAAGCAACGCTCAAAATAATAAGCCGGGCCACCACGGTATTGGTCTTTATCTGTTTCTTTGTAGATCTGACCTAAAGTAGATTCTGCGTAAGCAGTGCTTGCACCTAGAAAGGCGACGACCCACATCCAGAACACAGCACCAGGGCCACCAAAACCGATTGCAGCGGCAACACCAGCAATGTTACCAGTACCGACACGGCCAGAGAGAGAAACTGCCAACGCTTGGAAAGAAGAGATGCCTTTGCCAGTTTGGTTGGTGTTGAAAAGTAAAGAGAACATCTCTTTGAAATGACGCACTTGGGCGAAACGGGTAAGAATAGAGTAGAACAGACCTGCACCTAAACATAGATAAATTAAGGCAGGGCTCCAAATGACTCCGTTTAAGAAATCAATGAATGCTTGCATAGTAAGTCCTCGACTTATTGGCTTGGTAAGCCATTTTAATTGTTTTTGTTGGGTAGCTAGGGCAAATATGTCAGTAAATATGAGCCATATATCAGCGATTGGGTGAGGCTGGTTGGCGACTCATACATCTAGATGCACCATAGCAGGGCGAATTTACCATGAAAGAACGGGAATATCTATGTGTCTTCCAGCAAATGGAGCGAGTTATTGTTATGCATTAATTACACTTGGTTATGTAGGTAGGGGTGTCAGCTTTAATAGCATTGACAATTAATCTAATAACTTATACGTTAAGGTATTAAATCAATTTGAACGGTGCATGTCGTGATGCTAATAGCACCATTCTTACTTTTTCTGGCTGAGGGGGTATTGCACCGCACAGTGCTGTAGAAAAGCTCAAATTATTACTGCAAGGTGAGTAGAGTATTATGACAGAACAAGAACAAAGAGATCAGTTGGTTAGCCTCGCTAAATCCATGTTTGATCGTGGTTATGCGACCGGTGGAGCGGGTAATTTATCAGTAAAAGTGTCTGGTGATCGGTTGTTAGCGACTCCCACTGGGTCATCATTTGGTCGTTTGGACCCAGAACGCTTGTCTCTAGTGTCAATGGACGGTGAGCATATTGCAGGTGATAAGCCGTCTAAAGAAGTGGCGTTTCATTTAGAACTATACCGTAATAGGCCAGAATGTAATGCTGTTGTGCACCTGCATTCTACCTATTTAACCGCGCTTTCTTGTTTAGAAGGGCTGGATAAAAGTAATGTGATTCGAGCTTTCACGCCCTATTATGTGATGCGAGTAGGGCAGCTCCCGCTTATACCTTATTACAATCCTGGAGATAAACAAATTGCAGTAGATGTGGGGGAGCTTGCCAAAAATAACAGTGCTTTTTTGCTGGCGAATCATGGCCCTATTGTCTCAGGTAAAAATTTACTAGATGCAGTGGACAATGCAGAAGAGCTAGAAGAAACGGCTAAATTGTTCTTCATTCTTAAAGGCCATGATGTGGCTTATATTTCCGATGAGAATGTCGCTATTTTGAAAAGCAAAAAACCTTAAGTGTGCAAAGAGAGCGTGAGTGGCTTTCATAGTTTGCCCTTCTCATAGAGAAGGGCTTTTTTTGCTCAATAAATCACTAACATGCGACTTTCAATACTTTGTCTTGGAGGGGCAGAGGCATCTTGATCAGTAATGTCTAGAGCGCTATGAGCCAAATGCGGTCTACCTTGGTTATCGAACACGTTAAAAACGATGATCTCGTCGGGTGTCATGTGGGAGCGATAAAACCATTCATGAGATGGATTATTTGCTACACCTAAAATTTGCCCCTTACGGTCAGGGTAGACTAATTCTATGTTCATCCAATCTTGGCTTTGCATAGAAGCAGGCTTTATAAAGCCCAATGGTGACTCGAATACAGGGTTTTCAATTGGACGCCAAAGATTCACAAAGCCGTAGTGTCCAGCTTCGATTTGCCTAGCCTTTTCTGTACCAACAAGGTCTTGTAATCTCTCTTTGGCGCCTTTCTCGCTGTAATCGTTGTGAACATTGCGAGCGGGCTTACGCTCGGCGTCTTTTAGGTCCTTTCTTACCGTATGGTCAAATACAATCACTTCTTTTGCGCCGACAGTGTCATGTAAAAGCTGTTGTATTTCGGCTTCGTAAGTTGCTTGCCAGTCAGCTTGGTCAGAAAAGTTTGACACTTTGGTCGTGTGTTCGGTAAACAAAATGCCATCTAATACAAAGTTTGGCTGTTGTTTTGCGTCACGGATGTCTTCCACATCAATATCGGTTGTAACGAGTTCTGGTGAAATGAGCTGGCCTAATATGCCATCAACGTCAAAGTGAAAAGCTTGGGCTAGAGGGCTAACAATGTGATAATTGACGGATGCTTTTAGGTTCATTTTGGTCTCCAATTCTACGCGCCTGTATAGATCAGACGACTCTTCAATGGAGACCATTTTATATTTTTATAAAAATATAAAAATAGGGTGGTTACATATTGAGTTTATACTATTTGTTGATAATAGTACTTTTACTCTGAGATAGGGCTTCCCGATTCTTTTAACGTGTCTAGCTTAAGATAAGACTTGGTACTGACCACATCAGGGTGAGAATAGAGCTGTTGCACAATGATCTGAGAAAATTCCTGCATACTTCTACACACGACTTCAACCATAAGATCAACGTCTCCAGTGACACCATGTACCTTGACTGCTGCAGGCAAGTTTTGTAAAAAATCGCTCACCTTTTGTCTGGCATTTGCGGTGTCTTTATTTACAGTCACAAGAGTCCATGCGAGGACAGTAAAGCCAAGCTTTTCATAATTCATAACGGCCTTATAGCTGGTAATGACACCAGTATCTTCAAGCTGCCTTAGGCGTCGTAAGCACTGTGATTGAGACAAGTTAACTTGTTCAGCGAGTAAGGTGTTACTAATGCGTCCCTGTTGCTCCAGTACTTTGATAATTCGGTAATCAGTTCGATCGAGAGAAATTTCTTGCATAAAAATCATAATTTTTGATGAAAACTTGTGTGATCATAAAATTTTGACGGGAATATGCAAGCACCTTTCGTGACTTCTTGATTATAGTGAGGTTAATAGTAAGCGGAGAAATAAACCATGATTTCATTAGATAGTCAGTATGTAAAATCTCAGTTCCCAGCGTTTTCAGAGCCCTCGTTAGCTGGACAGGCGCCTTTTGAATGTGCGGGAGGGTCTTATGTGTGCCGGCAAGTCTTAGATACATTAAATCGTTATTATCATCAAAATAAAGTCCAGCCTTATCATCTTCACCCAGCGGCATTAAAAGCAGGGGAGCTCATGGATCATGCCCATGAGCGTATAGCGGATTATTTAAATATACCCAATGAATCTGTGTATTTAGGGCCTTCTACGTCACAAAACCTATATGTGCTAGCAAATGCAGTCGCCAAAAAATTAGCCCCAGGTGATGAAATTATTGTGACTAACCAAGACCATGAAGCCAATATTGGCGTATGGCGATCATTAAGCCGTTTTGGGATTAAATTAGTTGAATGGTCTGTAGATGAAAATGGCTCTTTAAATATTAACAAATTGCCTGAACTGATTACCCATCGCACTAAATTGATTGCTTTTACGCATTGCTCAAACATTGTTGCGGAGGTGAATCCTGTTAAAGAAATTTGTGCCATCGCTAAAGCAGCTGGGGTTGTTAGTGTGGTCGATGGCGTGTCCTATGCGGCACATGGTCTACCTGATATTACAGGACTCGGAGCAGACGTATACCTGTTCTCTTTATACAAAACCTATGGCCCTCATCTTGGGGTCATGACAGTGCAAAACGAAGTGGCCCAATGGCTTGGCAATCAAGGCCATTATTTTAATGAGCATTTGCGCCAGAAATGGTTTGTGCCAGCTGGACCTGATCACGCTCAGGTTGCGGCGGCAGTTGGTGTGATCGATTACCTTGATGACTTATACCAGCATCACTTTAGTGAAACTCTTGCACCGGCTGAGCGAGCCGAGAAAGTACGTGGCCTTTTACATGAGGCTGAACAGCCTTTGCTAGCTCGTCTATTAGATTTTATCACATGCCAATCAGAATTAACCTTGCTGGGGCCAGCCCAGGCGAGCCGGCGGGCTGCAACAGTGTCTTTTGTGCATCAGAGTATGACGCCTCAAGATTTTGTACAAAGGCTCACAGAGCATGGAATTATTTGTGGTGCGGGTAACTTTTACTCAGTTCGATTGCTGAAAGCCATGGGAGTAAACCCTGAAACGGGAGTCGTGCGATTGTCTTTTACTCATTACGCTTCACATGAAGACATTGAGCAGGTTATCAGTGCTTTACAGGCCGTGTTAGTGCAAGGCTAAGCTAAGATAAAGAGACTCGTAAGGTGTAATAAACAGATGGCTCCCAACTTATGGGGGGAGCCATCTGAAAATTTATATGCCAAATTGAAGCAACAAAAGTTCTGCGACTCCGTAGGCGCTTACTCCCCAGCAAATAGGCCAGCCCAGAGACTGAGTGCGGCGCCATACTAACCAAGTAATGAGTAGACCAATGATACTAGACAGCCAAGTAAGTAAACTTGGGGTGCCTGGCACAACGGAGGTGCCGAACATGGCGGCTATCATGGTGGGCCCCATAATGGTTAACCACACGGGAGTATCTGCCACACTATTTTGGTCACTGGCTTTTTGAAGCTTGTTGCGCATCCAAACAAAGGGCACTAAACGCACTGCCAATGTGCCAATTGAGATAATAACAACACTTAACCATATTTCTGTAGTCATGCTTTATTTTCCTCAGGGGGTAAGGAACGGCTAAGGGCGTAATAACAGCAGGCGCCGCTGATAGCAGCAAGAGGAATAGCCCAGTTACCTTGTCCCATAACTTTAACTAACAGGGCGATAACAACGCTGGTCCCAATGGTACTTGTCCATTTTAGGTCTTGGCATTTAGGGAGCACTAAAACCAAAAATAGGGCGGGTAAAGCAAAATGCATTACTTCGGCCATAATGGGCCAGCGCGAGGTGAGTTCTTCACCAACCACAGCTCCAAGGCCGCTGCCGATGATCCAGCTGAACCAGGCTAACCCTGCCGCTCCTATGTACCAAGACATGCGTTGCTCGGCAAGAACACTTGGCAAACGGTGATGGGCCAGCGCAAACACTTGGTCGGTGAGTCCGTGCATGAGCCAAGGCCATGCTTTATGGTTAGATAAGTACGGCGCAATATTAGGCCCGTATACCATGTGACGAGCATTAATGAGTAAGGTTACTAAGATAACAAGCCATAAAGGTGCGCCCCCAGCGACCATTGCAACGAATAAAAACTGCGAAGCTCCCGCATAAACAAAGGTGGATATTAAAATAACTTCTAGTAGGCTAAATCCTGCTTGTGTAGAAATTAAGCCAAATGAAATAGCAACGGGAATATAGCCACCCAGTAGTGGAATGGCATCGATAATACCTTGTAATAATGGTGCTTTGGTGGTGTTTGAGCTATTGGCCTTCACTGGCTGTTTCCTTTTTTTGTTTCGGGTACTTAACAAACATGATTAAGGTCGCCATGTCTTCCTGAGTCTGATAGCAATGTGGAGTATCAGCCTGAAAATGGTGGCTTTCTCCCGCTTCAGTGCGTTTTAACTGCTGCTCTTCACCTGCCCATAATGTTCCACTAATAAGTGTAATAGACTCACTTGTGCCCTTAATATGGGGTTCTGATATTTTTGTGGTGTGGGGAGCACAAGACATCCAATACACATCGACACGGGGGTTATCGATGCCTCTATCAATCAGTTTTACTTGTACGCCATCTTCGCCAATTGGCGCTTCAATGTTACTAACCAGGTCGCCAAACGGTGTGTCCAGCTGTACGGCTAATCGCCAAATGGTGTCTATGGTTGGGTTACCTGCCCCTTGTTCAATACGGGATAGATTGGATTTAGCAATATTGGCAGACAGAGCCAGTTGCGAAAGTGACAGACCTTTCGAGGCTCGAATTGCCTGTATGTTTTTACCTAAAGAAGAGAAATCGGGTTTCATGCGCTTACCAAGTTGTTCTATATAATGAACGTTTTATATATAGAACAACTTGGTGTCAAGCTTTTTAAGCGCATTGCGCATTTTGAAAAGTAGTGAAGGGCGGCTGTAGCGATAAAGACCTAGGTTTTATTCCAAGGCATTTTCATTAAAAGTAAGCCCATACCGCACCAGCCTGATAAGCCTGCAAAACACAAACCGGCGCCAAATAGACCAGCGAAAACAAAGCCGAAGGTAAAGCCATAAAAACCTAGTAAGGTAAAAAGCAAAATGAGCAGACCAACAGCAATTTGAACTTGTCTATTAATGGATAGAGTGGTCGTATTGTTACTGGTATTTTCTGTAATCGTGTTAAGCCCTGCATCCTTCCAACCATTTATTCCCCCAGAGAGATTTGTAAGTTGATTGGTCTCTTTTACCAGATGAGCAATTTTCTTCACGGCTTGTTCGCCACGGCTTCCTCTTAGGCATTGAATGATCACAATAGTGTCTGCGGGGACATGCAAATTTGGGTATTGGCTTTCGATACTACTCAGTGGTAGTGACAGAGCATTGGCAATGCGTTCTTCTTGATATTCATGTGCTTCACGAACGTCTACCAGAATCGCTTTACCTTGCTGGATCAGAGCATAGGCTTCTTTAGGTTGAATCGTTTGGGTCATGGCTTGGTCTCCTCCTGGCAGAATTCTTGATACAGAATATTCATTATTTGCAGCGTCGTTTCATTACAGATGCTGTAATAAAGAGTGCGGTGGTCTCTTCTAAAGCTGACAATGTTTTCTGCTTTCAACTTATTTAAATGCTGAGACATGGATGACTGAGCTAAACCAGTCGATTCTATTAGATCACTAACACTTTTTTCCCCTTGAGCTAATTCGCATAGAATCAGCAAGCGATGGGGGCTAGCGATACCTTTAAGATAACTTGCTGCTTGAGCCGCTTTGTTTTGCATGGCGTCCATAATAGCCTCTCTATCAATTTATGTTTTTATAATATCACAAAAATATAAATTGAAAAGAAGAGTTGCTAAAACAACAAAAAGAGGCTGAAAAAAACCGTTAGATGAAAAACACCTAACGGTTAAATGGAGGACTAAGTAGTAACTAATAAGTAGGAACTAAAAAGGTTTAGTAACCCAGCAACTTGGGCAGTGTTAGCGAAATGGCTGGCACGTAAGCGACTAGGATTACTGCGATAGTCGAAACCAATGCAAAGGGTAGAGCTTTCGCTGTCACTTCTTCTAATGGTGTTTTAGAAATACCGGATGCAACGAATAAGTTTTCGCCTAATGGAGGGGTTGAGAAGCCGATCGATAGACTACACACCATAACAATACCGAAGTGCACAGGATCGATACCCAGTGTATAGGTAACAGGTAAAAGCACTGGCGTGAGTATCATGATGGCGGCAAGTGTTTCCATGAACATGCCTACAAAAAGTAAGAAACCAATTAACAAGAGCCAAATGACATATAGATTGTCTGTTACACCCAACATTGAGTCAGCGATAATGGCTGGAATTTGATTCTCCACTAAAATACGGCCAAATGCAGTAGCGGTAAACAGAATGAGCAACACGCGGCCAGAAATCCATGTGGTGGTTTCAAGGCAGTGGCTAAGGTGTTTCCACTTGAGCTCTTTATGAATAAAAATACCCACGAACAGAGTGTAAAAAATAGCCACAATAGCGGATTCAGTGGGTGTGAACAAACCTGAGTAAATGCCTCCAAGAATCACTAATGGCGCTAAAATTGACCATATACCACTGCGAAAAGCTTGGCGAATTTTCGTGGTAGACCAGCCTTCCCCTGTGCCTTTATAGCCAAATCGACGACATTGAATGTAGTTAAGAGTCATTAGGCTGATTGCCATGACCACGCCAGGTAAGAAGCCTGCGATAAAGAGTTTCGGGATTGAAATGCTTTGGAATTGACCATGCTTAGCAATGGCTTCTAAAGGCACTGTCATCCCTAAGGCAGAAATACCAAAAATGACCATAGGGATCGACGGTGGTATAACGATACCTAACCCACCCGAAGACGCGGTAACTGCTGAGGCATACCCCTTGTCGTAGCCGCGACGAGCCATTGCTGGAATCATCAACATGCCAACCGCTGCCGTGGTGGCTGGACCAGAGCCAGAAATAGCACCAAAAAACATACACGCCAAAATAGCCGCTGCCGACATACCTCCTGTTACCGGCCCTGCAAAACTCTCTGCTAAGGCGACTAAACGTTTGGAAATGCCTGCCGCTTCCATTAAAGCTCCAGCCAATATGAAGGCTGGTAAGGCCATAAGAGGAAATGAGCCAACAGAGTTAAAAGCAATTTGTACTAGCTTGATTGGATTGTCGCCCAGATATAGAAAGGAGGCAAGCGCAGCGACACCCAAAGAGGCCATGACCGGTGCGCCAAGGACCAAAAGTAATAAAAAGGATCCGAATAGGGTTAATACGATGGAAGATTCACTCATGCTTTGTTCTCCCTTGTATCGGCATTGTCGCTTTGAAGATCTTGTTCCATGAGTTCGTTCACTTCTTTGGATTCAGGGTCAACTATGTCCACCCCTTTAATAAATTTTAGGTAGTTCACTTGTAAGATTCGTATTGTCATCAGAGTAAAAGCGATAGGAAGAATGAGATAAATGTATTTCATTGGAATACCAAGTGTTTGGGACTTCCAAAACAGGTTCATGCGGTTAAATACAAAGTCATAACTGATGTAAATGAAATAACTGTTAAAGCCTACCCAAGAGAGATCAGAAAGCAGTTCACAAGCCGTTTGTACCTTTTTAGGTAGCCACTTATATTGGAAGGTAACGCGGTTATGTGCGGCAAGTTTAGCGGCGTAGCTTGAGCCAAGAAAAACAAACCAGACAAACATATAAACAGACAGCTCTTCACTCCAAGTAATGGAGTAGCCGAAAACTTCCCGTGAAATGATCTGGGCAAAGAGCAGGGTAACAAACACTAAAAGTAAAGCCCTACAAAGATAGCTTTCTAAATTATTCAGTATCTTTAAAAATAAATTCATGGCGTTTTTGTTGTTTCCTTTGTAGAGAACAGGGTATTACGCAGTAAGAAAAACTGGGCTTGCAGGTAAGCCCAGTGAGTTTCTTATTTAGATTTCATCACGACCAATGGTACGCAATAGTTCGTTGATCTTATCTTTACCACCAACTTGCTCGTAGAATTCAGGCCATACTCCGTCTTGTGCGGCTTTTACCCATTTTTCTTCGTCTTCAAGTTTGTCGATTTGCATGCCGTACTCGGCAACTAAATCTTTCTTGATACCGGCCTCTTTCTCTTTGATCCAGCCTAAGCTGTATTCTGTTGCTTCTTTACCCGCTTCAATAATGGCTGCTTGAACATCAGCAGATTGGTCTTGGAATAAAGACTCAGACATGATTAACGGCTCTAGGGCGAAGATGTAGTGAGTTTCCGTTAGGTATTTTTGAATTTCACCAAATTTCATGGAGTAGATAGCAGCGTAAGGCGTTTCTTGTCCATCTACTACTTGTTGCTGCAAAGCCGTGAAGGTTTCAGACCAAGCAACTGGTGTTGGGTTTATGCCAAATGATTGGAACGTCTTTATGATCAAGTCGCTTTTAGGTACGCGAATGAAAAGACCCTGTAAATCGTCGATTGTTTTAATCGCTTGCTTAGAGTTGGTAATGTTACGGAAGCCAGAGTAGCTCCAACCAAGAATCCTTGCATTCGCTTGGTTTAGGGAATCTTGCTCTAAACGCTTAGCCACATCACTATTGATGATCGCTTCTGCTTGGTCGATATTTTCGAAGATATAAGGAAGTGACAAAATACCCACAGAAGGCGTGAAAGGAGCAAGGTTGTTGCTCGCGACAATTGATAGATCAAGAGTACCCAAAGCAATGTCATTAACAGTTGCTTGCTCAGAACCTAGCTGACCATTAACAAAAAGGTCAGCGCTGAACTTACCCTCTGTTTTAGCTTCTAATAGTTCTGTGAACTTAAGTCCTAATGCTTCCTGAGCACTGCCGCCGCCATCGCCAACGGCCATCTTCCATGTTTCTGCATAACTGTTAGCAGCTAAAATGAGACCTGCTGTAATTGAAAGAGTTTTTACTAATGTGTTTTTTCGCATCTCTATTTCCTCAGGTTTATTAAATTAAGTTTCTTTATTTTTTAATGCATGTCCTATGCCAATTTTTTATTATCCAGGTCTCGTTTCTATTTTTTATTTTAATTGTGGCTTTTTGGTTGTTTTTATAAGGGGTTTGAGTGGTTTTTATTGTTTTGTTGTTTGGTTTTTATGAGTTTAATGGTTGGATTTTATTAAGTGGTATTGCGGGGGCTTGGTTTTATGCACCAGTGGGGTGAGTTTTTATTGTCTTTGCACTGTTATGGTGTTTTTGTGGCTTTTAAGGTGTTTTCTGGCATGTTTTAGCTATTTTTTGCTCTGTATTGTGACGTTTTAGTGAAGAGTTGTGTGTTGATTATGGTGCGGGCATGACAAAGCCCTCATAAATATTTATTTATAAGGGTCTTTTTTATTATGTTTTTTGAGTTTTTATTTAAATATTTTCTTTCATGAAGTGAATCATAAATTTATATAGTCTTTCTGTTTGTTTTAAATCAATTCCGTTATAAATGCTGGCTCTTAAATAATCCCCAACACCAAATGGTGTTAAAGTTCTTAATCCGATTAAACCTAAGTTCCAACTTTCTATTAAAAATTTATCAGTGAGATCTTTATCACCGTTTTTAATGTTGAATGGGATATTCATTCGACTTCTGATATTTTTATTGGCAACAGGTGTGCTGTAAAAACCATTGGACTGATCGATTGCTTGATACAGTAATTCTGCTTTGGCAATTGAACGGCGCTCATTTTCATGAACACCACCTTGTGCTTCTAACCAATCCATTAAATGACCCACCACTTCAATGTTGAAAGTGGCGGGTGTGTTCCATAGGTTTCCAGCTTTACTATTGGTTGTGTAATTGAAAACACCAGGACAAAGGTGAGAGGCTTTATTATCACCAAGCAGGTCTTTACGCACTATGGTCATGGTTAGCCCTGGGTGGCCAATGTTCTTTGATGCACAAGCAAACAAAACACCAACACCGGCTTCAATCCAGTCAATCGGTTTACTGGTGAAGTCTGAACTGGCGTCCACAATAAGTGGAATATGACGACGAGATTCTGGTAAGCGAGGTAAGCGATGAAGCTCAATACCATTAACTGTTTCATTTGAACAAAGGTACAAAAATTGGCTGTCTGGATGGATTAGGTCTTCAGTTAATTCTGGGAAATGAGTATAAAGTCCGCTTTTAGGGTCTTTACCGTTAATGGATTGCGCTTGGCAATATTTACTACCTTCTTCTTGGGCGCGTTCTGACCAAGTGCCATTGACCGCATAAGTAGCAATATCCTCAAGGTTTTTACACAAATTTAAAGGTACAGCAGCAAACTGGCCATGGCCCCCTGCATGAGTGAATAGCACTTCGTAATTATCGGGAATTTCCATGACACGTCTTGCTGTACTAACAGCATGATCAAGAATGGCTTGAAATTCAGGTGTTCTATGAGACATAGCTAAAGACGTTAAACCGGGCTGTTGAAAGCCTGCGGCAATTTTTTCTTCAACTTCTTTGGGTAATGAAGTAGGTCCGGGACTAAAGTTAACAATCTCTTCTGCAGGAGCGGTGGAGTTTAGTGATCCTAAGAGCGCTGGGTGAGATGAGTTGTTCATTCAAGTTAATCCTTTCAAGTTAAAGTAAATAAGTACGGCTGAAATAAGGGCGTTAGATTGAAAGTTCTCCAAGGGAGGCGCTAATACCAAGTAGCGCCACCATAGCCAAAATCGGAATAGCAAAATGTTTTAGTGATTTGGGCGCTTTTCTATTAAACAGCCACTGTCCACCTTTAACCGCTAATAAAGTCGGCACAACTAAGATTGCGGTTAAAGTGAGGGTTTGAGCGCCAACCAAACCACTAAAGAATAAAGCGGCTAAGGCCAATGATTCGCTCACCACAAAGAACATAATCATGGTGGCTCTTTGGGTCATGGCAGGAAGAGAGCTGGATAACATGTAACACACCACCATAGGGCCACCGACAGAAGCACCTGAAGTGCCAGTGCCAGCCAACATGCCAAAACCAAATTTTGCGATGCTTTTATCTGTACCGCGAACTTTAAAGTCGAACATCAATAACCCAGAAAACACTAAGATGGCGATACAAATAACCAGTTTTAAACTGGTGCTTGGCAATAAAAAGAGCAAGCTTAGGCCCATTGGAATGCCCGCTATTGACCCCAAAGTTAAAAACTTAAAGGTGTGAGTGTCACCTTGGCGGATGGCTTGTTTCATTAAAGGAGCGCTACAAATAATGTCTAGTGCCAGTACGACGGGGATACTCTGTTGAGGGAGTAGAAATAAGTTCATGCCAACCACAGCGATAGCCGCAAAGCCAAAGCCAGTAAAGCCACGGACTAATCCAGCTAAGGCTACAACAGGAATTAATATCAATATGGTTTCAAGTGGCACTTGGCTTCCTCATAAGGTCAAATAGATGACAATGACAGTATGAAGCTAAGGACCGAAAACTCTTTAGTGCCAATTTTTAGAATTTATGGGGCCAGCTTAAAGCAGATGCTAGTACCACCCAATTTAAAGGGCTAACACTGAATTTTTCTGAGATTGAGCGGGGAACGAGAAGATTTTGGCTACAGACTAAAGCAAAATCTTTACAAAGATTAATTTTCTTTTGATTTAGACGGTATTAGCCTCGTAAATTATTGTTATGCAAGCTATATTTTCTGATGTAAGGTGAATGTACCCTAATGTGAAAAGGCAAAAAGTGATAAAATTGTAAATATTTTGTTGAACTGGAAATACATATTGGTAATATCACGATATGGTTGTTTATACGGTATGCGTATAATTGAACTTATATCTAAGTAATATTGCCAATAAAAATAACAATGGAGCTAAATATGACTATGTCTACGCGATCTCGCCACGCTGTATTTAAAGCAAGCTTAGTGGCTGTTTCTGTAGCGGCTGCAACTACTGGTTTTGCTGCTGGCTTTTCTTTAAATGATCACAGTGCTACTGCCTCCGGTTCAGCTTTGGCGGGCGCTGCTTCTTCTGATGCCGATATTTCCTTCAGCTATTGGAACCCGGCACTCTTTACCAATGCCACTGAGACCACGATTTATGCTTCTGCCGCTGCGGTGCAGCCAAGCATGGACACCACGGTTAATTCGGCTTCTGATGCCAATGGCACTTCATTAGGAACCACAACAACCAATGACTCTGTTGACAGTGCTGTTATCCCTTCTATTTACATTGCGAAACCTCTTAATGAGAAAACCGTTGCTGGTTTCTCTTTTAATGTGCCATTTGGCCTTTCTGGGGATTACGGTGATGAATGGGCTGGTCGTTACCATGCCACTGAAACCTCGATCGAAGATAAAGTATTGAGCTTTACCTTAGCTCATAGACACACAGACAAGATTTCTGTGGGTGCCAGTGTGCAATATCATCAAGCTGATGTGGTATTAGGTTCAGCTGTAGGTTTTACTGGCCGTGAAGGTACTGGCCGTATTGAGGCGGATGCGGATGCGGTTGGATATAGCCTGGGTGCGGTGTTTGAGCCACAAAAGGGCACTCGCATTGGTGTAGGTTACCGCAGTGAAGTGGATTTCGATTTTGAGGGTGATGTTAAATACACAGATGTAGCCACTCTAAATGCGACATTGACTGCGCTAAGTAGAGCGACTCTCGATAATACTACAATTTCGGATTCTTTGGTTTTTCCTGATGTCTTTACCTTAAGTTTGGATCAAGCCTTAAGCGACAAAGTCACCCTTGGCTTAACCGCCATGAAAACAGGCTGGAGCTCTCTTGATGGGTTGAATATTGATTTTGATAGTAATCAATCAAACTCAGTACTCACCTTTAATTTTGTTGATCAATGGTTCTACTCGGCTGGTTTGACTTATGAGCACTCGGATAAGTTAACCCTTCGTACGGGTGTTGCCATGGACAAGTCTCCAGTAACAGACGAATATCGTTCTGCTCGTACTCCAGACGGTGATCGTAAATGGTTGTCGTTCGGTGCGACTTACGACCTTACTGATATGACATCTGCAACCTTTGCATTCACTCATGTTATGGTGGACGATGTGACTGTAAATCGTCAATCACTTAGTGAAGACACGGCTCGCGGTAATATAAATGCGGATTACAAGACTTCGGCAAATGTTTTCTCTTTAGCGGTTAACAGTAGCTTCTAATAGGAAAACAGACTTCAATAGCCCGCACCCCTTGCGGGCTTTTTTTTGCCTTCAATAAGGTGTTTCCTGAATTGTATTAGGGCGCTTAAAGTTAACGTAAGGTAATAACAAAGTCTGATGCTATTGGTCTTGTTAGGTGGATTAGTTATATAGAGTATCAATCTATAAACCCGTGACTGGGAGACAGACACGCTAGCTGGTTCATGTGCTGTTGGAGAGTTAGATTAGGTTGTAGCAGAGAGTCGCAAGGGGGAGGGTAACTTGCGCTATCAATAAACCATGCGCAACGCTTTGGCTTTTTGATTGTTGTCTTCAGTCCAGTTTTCGATAGGACTGGGTTTATAGAAAAAGTATCCCTGTAGAGTATCGCAGCCGAGGCGTATTAGAAGATCCGCTTGAGCTTGAGTTTCTATGCCTTCTGCAACCACTTTCATATCAAGAGATTTCGCCAGTTGAAGGGTAGATTTTACGATATCCAAGTGACGTTTATCTTCTGGTAGGGGCATAACAAAGCGCCGGTCTATTTTAAGGATGTTAGCGGCAATATCCACTAACTGCCCTAAAGAGGCTTGGCCGGTACCAAAATCGTCAATTGCAATAGAAAAGCCATATTGAGATAAAACTCGTAAACGCTTGTGAATAAGAGGGTGGGTCATTACTGGGCTGGTTTCAGTGATCTCTAGTTCTAACATTTCATGTAACCAAGGGTGGTCAGAAATGAGCGACATAAGTAAGGCAAAGAACATGTCGTTCATGAGTTCTGGGCCCGCCAAATTGAAAGCAATTGGAGTGCGAATGCCTTCTTTATGCCATTCAGAGAGTACCCCGACCAATTGTTTGATCATACTTTCAGCCAGTAATGGTAGTAGGCCTAAGTCTTCCGCGACTTTAATAAAGACAACAGGTGACACAAAGCTGCCGTCTTTTTGTTGCCAACGGGCAAGTGCTTCAAATGAACCTATCTCACCGTACCTGTTTACTTGAGGCTGTAACCAAATAGAAAGTTCATTGCGTTTAATGGCGCTGCTGAGTTTTAAGCCTAACTGGTGTTCTAGAATGAGGTTTTGCTCTACTTCCTTGTCAAAGAAGGAGTAGTTATCGGCGCTGGTGGAATGCTCTAAAGCCATTTCACACTGTTCAACGAGCTCTTCTGCTGTTTCACCATTATTACGATAGTAAGAAATACCAACGTTATAATTAATGTTGAGAATGTGTCCATTGATTTTTACCTGAGCGGGTAAAATAGAATTTATGAATTCAGCAAAATTTTTCTGAATTAAGTAAGTTTGGTTGAGAGGAACAAAGCAGGCAAACTTAACCCCCCGTAACCGTGCTATACAGGCATCTTGGTCTAGATTTTTTTGCAACTTTTTAGCGAACGAGTAGATGATTTTATTCGCATTATCTTTGCCATATTGCTTATTAAATAGCTTGAATTGACTGATACGGATAATGACCATAGCACCAGTGGTATGGTTATCGTTAGTGAGCTTTTTGTTCACCATTTGACAAAAGAAGTAATGATTAGGCAGTTTGGTTAAGGTGTCAAAGTGTGCAAGGCGTGTACTGGTTTGTTGTTGGTGCTCCAACTTTTCTTGCATTTGTTTTAAGTGAGTAACGACCTGAAGATGAAGTACATAGTAACCATGTTTCGTCAGAGTGGCTCTATGCACCTCTATGTGTGTATTTGGGTCAGATTTTAACGTGCATTCAGTTGCATTTGATTGCCAAAAGTATTTTTCGGAAGCGCTCTTAACTGGGACCAACCAGTTAAGGATTTTGGTGTTTTCTACGGTTTTGCGTTTTTTGTTAGTGAGCAGCCTTAGGGCAGAGTGGTTTGCTTTTAAAATAGTACCTTGCTGGTTACAAAGAACGGATGGCGAACCGGTATGCTCAAAAAACTCCTGATAAAGCGCGTGGTTTTTATTGAGCTTTTTGTAGAGTAAGTTTATATGGGAAGTGTTTTCTTCTAAGGTGTTGATAATTCTAGATACGGCAACAGGTAAAGCTATATTAAGGGTGAAAAAAGTGAGCAGTTGAAAGTAGAGAGAAGTGTCTGACTGCTCAACATTGTTAAACACATTGAAGGAGAAGGCATAAAAAGGGATGACATTAAGGCAAATAGCGATTAAGGATGCTTTAAAGCTAAAAAGCAATCTGACAACAAGAGGGATAGAGTAAAGAGATATTAAGGCATATTTTTGCGCATAATAATTCTCTGTAACAGCGAGTAACACAAACCCTGTAAAAGCTAAAAAAGCCACGAAGCAAAAAGCCACAGCGGTGACATACTTATTACTAAAGTAAATAAGCTTGCACAGAAAAAGCACAGCTAAGCTCATTATTATTAATGAGATATACTCGTTGCTTTGCAATGATTCAGCTAAGTAAAACGCTTCAACTCCCAGAAAAATAACCAATGAGAGCGCTAAGAAGACACGTAAAGCACTTTGGCGAAAGGCAGTATTGTCTTGCCCATGCTTATAATTTTGCTGAACATTAAAGTAGTTTTTTAGTAAATTAATGAGCATCTAGAGATAGTAGTGCCTAATTGTAGTAATAAGAGTGATCTTCTTTATAAATGTAATGTTTAGACTACATAAAAAATACGACAGTGACCATCTTTGTCGCAAAAAACATGTACTTTTTTACACACTGTTGTTCAAAATATTCCCTATATGATTGTCCCAGTGTACTTGTGGTTGTTTGTTGATCAGGTTGATCTGATTAATGGCTGGGTTTGTAATAAATTGTTTCCCATTGCCACTTGTTAATAAAAACTCCTGAGCGTTATTTGTCGCACAAATACCGCAAACATCTCGTACGTTATTTACCCCCAGAAATGTCTGTGTTGGTACGTGCCAATAGGCAACTAAGCCACCTCTAGGGGTGCTGATGGCTAACAACTTGCCGCTTTTATCAAAACGCACACTACCGCAATATTGTTTGAAACGGGCTCGAACGGCTTCTGGCATGGGTAATGGGGTGATCTGTTGGCTATGAATAGACGACACGCCTGCCAGTGGAACTTGTTCCCACAGTTCTCCTTGGTGTTGAAATCCGATAGCAACTAATCCATCTTGGTTTACATCTAGATGTCGAATGCTTAATTGAAAGTGTTCTGGCAGGTTCTTGGCGGTATTTAATACTTTTCCGTTGTTAAGAGATAAGTAGGTTAAATTGGGTTGCATTGTATCAAGGTTAAGGATTTTGCGATCATTGTTTGGGTGGGTTTTAAGGCCGCCGTTAGCAATGATTAATGTATCATCATTAAATAACACTGATTCATGAGGACCAATGCCATTACTTGAGTATTCATGGCTAATGCGCCCAGAAGGCCAATCTCTAATAACAATTTTACCTTGTCCAGTAGGGTAATGATTTTCCTGGCTGATAAGTTGTTTGCCATCTTTCGTGAACAAAGCGTGACCATAAAAATGATGTTCTGCTTGAGGCTGTATTTGTTTGAGCCTGGTGTGGCTTTCAAGGTCAAAAAAGTCCATATAGAAACCAGGGCGGCGAGCCACTATGCCCATAATGGCTTGTGTGGGGTGGATCACAGGAGCATGAGCGCGCTCATCTAGCCGTGAAGACCAAAGCAGGGTGCCGCTTTCATTAAATAGTCCAAAGTAGTGCGCTTCTTCTTTGCTATAAGCTGAGGCATATAGCAAAGAAGCATTCGAACTTGGAACAATTTGCGACCAACTCTTTGTAGAGATCGCCAAAGTGGATGATGCTAAAAACTGGCGTCTAGTTAGCATAATTAGTCTCCGTCTCGGCTGTTAAAGCCAATTTGGAAACCGAGGCTAGTCATTAAAGATACCAATGTTCTTTGGCTCTCAGAAATGGAGCTAACAAGTGGTTTGGCTAACTCAATGCGCTCTGCTTGGCTCATGCCGGGTTGAAAATACTCTTTGGGCAATTGCAAGGCGATGGTTACGCTGTTTTTCAAGCTTCCTTCCAGGGCTTGACCCAGCTCAGGTTGCTCTTCCATAGCAATGTCATATAAGGACGGTTGGCCTTTGTGGTAAAGCTCGCGATAGGTTTTTAGGTTTTCTTGAATGGCTTTTAATGAAAGTCCGCTACGATAAAATTCTGCCAGTTTTAAATTACCATGGCTGTTATAGCCAATAGGTGTTTCTAATTTGGCGTCTTTAACTGCTGACATGTGCTCTACCCATTGTTGCAGGTATTGCTCAAAGGCGGCTTGGCTTGGGTTAAAGTCGCTATCTTCTTCGGCAAATACCCAACTTTCTGGTGTGGTGTTTTGCCATTCTTGTGCGACTGCCTGTGTTGTTTCTCTGTGGTGCTCTGCTACTTCGGTTAATAAATGGCAATGGTCGGTATTATCTGCCGGAGTGAAGTCAGGGTGAAACAATAAAGACTCAACGGCGGTAAGACCGCGTACTGCAATACTGGCTGAATGCCAAAACTTCGGCTCTTGCATTTTTTCTGGAGTTTGCGACAGGCTTCTTAGTTGACGTTGTGTAACCCCTTTTTTGTCTGGCCAGTATTCAAAGGCATAGTAGCGCATAAAGTAGGTAACTGGACCGAAGTTAAGCCACTGAATCTGTTGCCAGTCTAAGGCGTTTTGGCGAAAGTCATTCTGTGCTTGCGATAAAGTACTGGTAGATGGCACTGCACAGAGTTGATCAATACTGTTTTTTAATGCTTGCGCAGACTGGGCGTAGTCTTGGTAACCTTGTTTAACAATATGTTCTGTTACACTGTTTAAAGGACCTTGCCAGTCCACAGCTTGGGCTAAGGCGGGTAATTGCATGCCAAGGGTAAGAGCGAGAGTTTTAAATAGATGTGTCATTTATAAAGACTCCAAAAACTTGATTAAAATAGTACGCTGACGCTTGTCTAACAGCTTATAAGCTTGTTGGCTTTTAGAAGCCTCGCCACCATGCCAGAGGATGGCTTCTTCCACGGTTTCGGCTCGGCCGTCGTGTAAAAAACCTCTGCGATTTGAAATGTGTTCAGATAAGCCTATTCCCCATAAAGGCGCTGTACGCCACTCTTGGGGAGAGGCTGATCCTTCGGGAAAATCACTTGCTAGCCCTACGCCCATATCGTGTAAGAGCATGTCGGTGAAAGGGTAAAAGGTACGGTTGCTTAGTGCAGGAAAGCTTGCCTTTGTGCCCGTTTGCATTTTAGGTGTGTGACAGGCAGCACAACCTAGATCATAAAACATGTCTCTTGCTTCAATGAACCAAGGCTCTTGCAAGTTACGCATGGCAGGAGGAGCTGAAAGGGCTACAAAGGTATCAACAAGCCTAACTTGTGTCGCATCGGCTTCTAGGTCTCCTAAATGTTGGCTATTGCCATTAGGGGCTTGTTTACAAGTTACTTGCAGGGTTGTGCAATCGCCAGTGGCATCCGTAAACAAAGGGGTAGAAAGCCCTAAATCGGTGTTAAAAGCATTTTGGTTTTGAGCCGTGGCACTGGGCATAGTGGCTTTGTACCCAAATTTTCCAACTACTTTAGTGTCATCATGCATAACATAACTGACTCGGCCACTGATTCCGTCGTTATTGGAATCTTCTGGGTCTGCTAAGGCGATTAAGCTTTCAGGCGTAATGTTGTCTAGTAGTCCCATTCCAACTAAGGGGGGAGATACGCGCATTGAGATGCCCGTATTATGATGTAGGTCGCCATAGTGCAATTGGGTCCAGCGCAAAAGCGGTTTTTTTAAACGCACTTTAGTACCGTCGGCTAAGGTTTCTGTATGGTATTGATAAGTTAACTGGTAATCGCCTTCTGATTGCACACCGGCTGTATGGTCGATTTGAAATTGTTTGCCGTAAGTTGGGTCGCCGGTATTATTAAAGATCTCGCTGTTGGTAAATACATCGGCATTTTTAGGGCCTAATCGAACAAGAAATGACGGGGTGTTTTTTCCACTTACGCCTTCTTCGGGAGCGTGCCCTCGGCCATTGTTTAAATGGCAGTTATTGCACGACCTTGCATTAAATAGTGGCCCTAGACCATCACTGGCCGTTGTAGAAGAAGGGGAAGGGATCCAAAACTTTTTAAAAACATTGTCACCTAGGTGGTAGTCAAACTTTTCTTCTGAACTGAGGCCTGTTAAAGGTTGTGTATAGCTAGTAGCTAAGAGGCTGGAGCAATAAAAAAAGCTGACTACGAGGCCAGCATTTTTAAGTATGTTCATATTAGGTTTCAAACTCATACAATCCTAAGTGCAATAGGTGAGTGCATTGAATATGCCTATAATAAAGTAGCGTTTAATAAAATGGCGCGTAAAAATTCAAGCTTTACCGAATCTTTACGCGCCATTACAAAGCTATTTATGAGAGCTTATTCAAAAACAGCACTCGGATTATCAAGGCTGTCTGAACCTTCTAGCGTGATGTCTTGTAGATCTAACTGGCGAATAATGTCTTCAGTTACACGAGTTTCATCTACTAAAGAGTCAACAAAAGTTTGTACTAGCTGGTTACCAACTGTGTTGTTCATCGCGATGAGAACATCAAACGTTTGGCCCTGTTCGGCTGCATCTACCATAGCTTGCGCAGCAAGTTCAGTTTGCTCAAGTTGAGCTTGCATTTTTACATCTAGCTCTGGGTTTTGCTGTTGCATTAGGTCAGAAAGAGACGCGCCTTTTACCCAGCTACCATCAACACGTTGGTATTCACCAAGGTAAGCGTTCTTGATGCCTTTGGCATCGTAGTAGTGTGACCAGTGCGTGTTGTCCGAGAAGCAATCGTGCTCTTCTTCAGGATCATGTAGCATTAAACCAAGTTTAGTACGCTCACCACCAAGTTCACCGTATGCCAAGCTGCCCATACCGGTTAGGATAGTAGACAAACCGCCTTCTTCACCTTTAGCCATAAGTTCTGCACGGGCTGCACCATTGTCTTTCCAGCTGTTTGCCATTTCTTCTAGGTCAGAAATTAACAAATCAGTAACGGCGGTTAAGTATTCACGACGGCGTTCGCAATTGCCGTTTGTGCAATTCGCAAGGTCGTAATCAGAAGCAGGGCGTTCACCCGCACCTGGGTTAGTGCCGTGTAGATCTTGGCCCCATAGTAGAAATTCGATAGCGTGGTAGCCACTTGCAACGTTTGCTTCTACGCCGTCGGCTTCTTGTAGGACATCGGCAATGAATGCTGGTGTGATGTTTGAAGCGTCAACAGTCTCGCCGCCAACAGTAATGGTTTTGTTAGCAATAACGTTAGCAGAGTAAAGGCCGTTAATGTCTGACTCAGTACCGTATGAAGTGTTGTCAACATAATCGATCAAGCCTTCATCTAAAGGCCAAGCGTTTACTTTACCTTCCCAGTCATCTACCGCTGCGTTACCAAAACGGTAAACTTCACTTTGTTGGTATGGTACACGCGCTGCGATCCATGCGTCTTTCGCAGATTGCAAGTTCGCTTCAGTAGGGGAAGCTAGAAAAGCATCAATCGCTACTTTTAAATCTTGTGCAGTAGTAAGCGAGTCACCGTAGACGGCTTCTGCAATATCTGCGTAATGCTCAACAACAGCACTAGACGTAACCGTGGTTGATGAATCTTTAAATGTTTGTGTTCCACATGCAGTTAGTAATGCACCTGCTACACACACGGCAACAGGGGTTAAAATTTTTTTCATCATTGATGCTCCGGTTTGATTTGTAAAATCATATTATTAGAAATGAAAACCGTTATCAATGTCATTTTGTTGCACAATTAAAAATTGTTTTGTGCATTTCAGCCTATGTAGAACAAACGTGACCTGTATCAAGTTTACAAACACTCATAGTTAAAATAGTTGTGCGTTGATTGCTGCAAATCATATTGGCAAGCCGATTCTCTTAATAAGCCTTCGCCCTGCCATGAAATACTCATGGTAGCAGGTGGTGTGTCTTTGTAACTTGGAATGAAGCGATAAGCTGCTATAACCTCAATGTGGCTATTTGCTCCAAGTTGTACACTTTGGCCTATCAAACGCTGATTGGTTTGCGGGTCGTAAAGAGTGTAATCCGTTGTGTATTCTTGGCTGCCATTTTTGTGTTCAAAACTAAGCCAGATTTTGCGGTAGTGTTTTGTTTCAGTTGTTGGGTTTTCGAAGCGTAACTTCGTATAAATTACTTGTGGTTTAACTAAGCTCGATTGCGCGCTGTGTCCTACTTTTACAAGGCCGTAGCCTGAGTTTTTTTGCCAAGGGGTTGCCCCTCCAAAAGAAGTGCTAACAATCTTCACGCTTTCTTTTTCTAAATATTGGTTTGTCATTGCAATGAGATCTTTAACTGGCGCATAGAGAGCTATAGCCGCCAAACTAAGCACAGCGTATTTTTTGACTGAACGGAATGGATTGTTAAGTTTCATGCAAATCACCTTATTTATAATTTACTGTATGTTTATACAGTACTGTATATGCAGTCAGTACATTTGTAAAGGTGATTTGTTCAAAAAAAACTCAAATTAGGGGCCGTAAATGCTTATAAGGAATGTGTAAAAAAAATCGAAGAAATGTTTGATTTTATGTAACCAAATGAAAATAAAGGTGTTTTTAATGATTCCCACAGCCTTTTTAACGGATTCTGTGGACAATAAAAGATGTGTTATTTTTTTCATACCTGACTCATAAGCATTCGATTTCAATGAACTTTTTTATGGCTGCTAAGGTATAATGGCATAATTTTTAAAGGGGAATGTCATGCTCAAGACTCAAGTGTTGGTGATAGGAGCTGGAGCATCAGGCTTAATGTGTGCTGCCACAGCCGCATACCGTGGGCGCCAGGTTACAGTTATTGATCATGCCAACAAAGCTGGTAAAAAAATCCTAATGTCAGGTGGAGGACGATGTAACTTTACAAATATGGATGCGGCTCCTAAACACTTTTTATCTGAGAACCCTCATTTCTGCATTTCCGCTTTACGTCGTTTTACGCCTCAAGATTTTGTCGATCTTGTTGATCGTCATGGTCTAGATTATGTTGAAAAAACACCCGGTCAGCTTTTTTGTGAACATTCTGCAAAAGACTTACTGTCAATCCTGCTTACCGAGGTGGAATGGTCTGGCGCTCAGGTTCAGCTAAATACGAGTGTGCAGAAAGTTACTTATCTTGATGAGGGTATAGAGGTTCTAACTAATAAAGGGCTGATTTACTGCGAATCTTTGGTAGTGGCCACCGGTGGTTTGTCTATTCCAACTATGGGGGCCAGTGGGTTTGGCTATGAGTTGGCTAAACAAGTTGGGCATGAGGTATTAGCGACAAGAGCCAGTTTAGTGCCAATCACCGTACAGCCAGAACGTAAAAAAGATTTGTCATCCTTGTCTGGGGTGGCTTGTGATATTCGTGCTAGTGCAAACGGCAGCAGTTTTCAGGAGCCTATGCTATTTACTCACCGTGGCGTGAGCGGCCCTGCAATATTACAAATTACGAACTTTTGGCAACCAGGTGATGAGCTACAAATAGATCTACTGCCAGAGTTGTCAGTACAAGATTTACTTGCAATTCGCCAAACTCAACCCAAGAAAAACTTTGAAACATTGCTCACTCAATGGCTACCAAAAAGATTGATTGAACAAATTTCTCAAGAGTATACCTGGCTTAACCAAAGATCAGCGCAAGTGTCTAATGAACAAATAGAAAGCTTGCACCAGCACCTTAGTCACTTTGATGTGGCTCCCAACGGCACAGAAGGGTACCGCACAGCAGAAGTAACCTTGGGCGGAGTTAACACCAGAGAAGTCTCTTCAAAAACCTTTGAGTCAGATAAGCAAAAAGGGCTTTACTTCATTGGTGAGGTGCTTGACGTGACAGGCTGGCTTGGGGGGTACAATTTTCAGTGGGCATGGAGTAGTGGCTACGCCGCAGGGCAGTATGTTTAGTTAATGAAGGCCAATTCAGTTAACTTTTTCCGGTCTTCTTGACATTAAAAGCTAGCAGTTAAGGTGCATGCGAATAAGTCAGCAACATGAGATAATCTTGCTGAGTTAATTTGACCATTATTTCAGCCGACTATGAATCAACCTTCCTTCACCGACATCGAATTCACCAGTAACGACGTAACTCACGCAAAGAGCTTTTCCTCCGTCGAATGGATGAGTTGATTCCTTGATAATAGTTTCAAGCTCAAATTGAACCCTTCTACCCAAAAAACTGACAACAGTCGACGTCCATATCCTCTTGCTGCCATGCTATGCATTCATTCTATCCAGAACTGGTACAACATGTGAGACCCAGCTAAGGGAGAGGCATTGTACGAGAAAAACTCTATGCGGCTTTTTGTTGGGTTTTCCTTATAAGGTGCAATCCCAGACCACTCGACCACCATGAATTTTCGTTACCTGTTTAAGAAACATAAACTCTTCAAAGAAGTAAACAAATGGTTGTCTAATTTTGGTATCTGCTTTAAAAAAAAGGAGTGATTGTTGATGCCTCGATCATTGAGGCAGCAAGTTCCACCATAATAAATCCAATGCGCGTGATCTCGTAATGTACCAAACCCAAAAGGGGAAGCAGTGGTTCTTTGGCATGAAAGTTCACATTGGTGTTGATGAAAAGCGTGGGTTGGTGCACATCTTCACCATACGCCTGCCAATGATCACGGTTTAAACCAGTTGACGGAACTTATTCATGGAGATGAGCTATTGTAGTGGTCAACTTATTCCGGACACAGTTTTAAGTTTTTCTTCAGCTGCTTGAGGGCTGATTCCCTTATTTTTTTGATGAGGCCGCTTTTGGTTGTAATAACTCATCAAGTAATAACTAATATC
>NZ_BAAGVX010000009.1:0-78028 GCF_054780655.1 Marinomonas epiphytica | reverse complement strand
AACATTGCTTCAGAAAATTGGCTGTGTATTGCGACGCAGTTTGAGATTAAAACTGGCCGCATAGTGGGGCATGAATATGCCATAGATTACTATTGCCAACAGCATCATCGACGCCGAAAACCTAACCAAGAGCAAGTAAGACTACTTGCTTAAAAAATAGCTCTACGCTACCTGTTTTATATCGAATGCCAAGTCTTCTTGCGTTCAAAAAATAGTAAAAGACTATACTAGTTTGCTGTCTGTTAGCTTTATGCAGCACCACGCTTAAATTTTCTATTTACGTCTCGTTTTTTAAGTCTCTAGTGATTTTATTGCGAATTAGAAAGTAGCTTTTTCTTTGGAATTGCTAACTTCATTTTTTTAAGTATGGCTGTCTTGATTAATAGTAGTATATTCGAACGTCTGATTTTCTTGTTATGAACTCAAAGTAAAGCAAGCCTATACGAAGCCTTTATGGAATTTGATTTTGACATTTATAGCCATTTTGTAAGTCATCATCGCATATAGTCACTTGAAGCATCCTCGCTTATCACTCATTATGTTAGTTTGGACAGGCTTTATGGAGAGGAAGTTAGTTTAAATGACCACCGAAACTCAAGTACCCGACTCATCTCTGCTTGGTGCTTATAAAAAAAATAATGCTTTTACAGATTGCTACGTCGTTCAACTCGACTTTCCCGTTGCTCTGGCCGACTTTGTTGAAGCATTTTATACAACACGTCTTTTTAAGCTTGAACGCAAGTTACTCGCACTCCTATTCGACATACCATCCAGTGACGAACAAGCGCACTTACTGTCGCAATCTATCTCAACCCATTTCAGTGCCTGGCAAGTAGAAAGCCGCACACCCCATGAAATCATCCTTGCGGCTTGGCAAACTCGCTCTTGGTTATGTGTTCAGCCCAATAAAGATGCTTCTTCAACTGAACTGTATTTTGGCTCAGCGGTGCTTCCCAGCCACCCACAAGGCAAGTTCGGTTTGCTTTTTCATTTACTAGGGGGCTTTCATCGCGTGTATTCGAAGTGCCTACTCAGCGCAACAGCTAAAAAACTGAGTACACTAAAGCAGGCAAAATAACAGAAGCCATTAACTTGGCCAACTCTTGACCATGACAAACATGAACTATTCGTCGTCTTCTTCAATAAGCTCAGTCACGGTTTTATTACCACACTTATTGCAGTCCCCTTCTATCCAAACTCGATCCTTAGAAGCAAACTCTTGAGCATCCTTCATACCAAGATCAACTTCTTGGCAATGGTTACACCAAGTTTGTTGCAATAAATCCTGCTGTTCATCTAAATCACGAGCACTGAAATCTCGCTTTATAACTTCTTCAGTCACACTTTACTCCTCAGAATTAAACTCGAAATATTCGTAGTCAGCTGAACTTTTAGCCTGTTCCATTTCCGCAGGGAAGGAAGGTTCCAAGGCCGGAATTAGGGTCGCATTTAAAGCAATAGTATTCATTAGCTTCTCCTTTTGACCATTAATCGTCAGAAGAAAATCAGCCTGTTCGTCCATCACAGCAGTAAGCTGCGCCTGCTGCACCAAGGTCATAGAAGTGAAATAGCTTTGTATTTTATCTAATTCCCCAAAAGCATTAATACCAGCAACGCGTATCTTAACTTGGTTGGTGAAATCGGCATTTTTTACCGATGCATAGCGGTTCGATAGCGCTTCTGCGATACCTATTGCAAGTTGTGTTATGAGTGGCTCTAATTGTTCGCCTTGATAACGCTCAGTTTGACTCTGGTCTGCTAGAAACAAAGTTTGACTTAAACCTTTATTAGCCTGGTAGTCCGTTAATCTAACCGTTAGCACCGCATCGGTTTGATAGCGGCGGCTTGCCGCAGCAATGGTTTCTTCAAATCCACCCCATATATCTGCTGAACTAATAGCGGCCTTGTCTACACGATCAAGTAATGGCGCGTATATAGGCACCCCATATGAAGTTACTGTCTGCGCGAGTTGGTTCAAGCGTTCAGAGGGTTGATTAGCTCCATATAGGTTACGGCCTGATTCATCTTCTACCACCAGCCAAACTAACACTGAGGGACGGTCTTCCCCCCAAATAGGCAGGCCGTTTGCCGTTAAAAAGCCATCAATAGAGGAACGATAAAAGGTCACATTCACCTGTTTACCTGGCACAAGCTCATCCCCCTGCTGTAGCAGATCTGATAAATCGATGATGGAATGCTGAGCAACCCATGATGCAGCTTGCTGGCTCGCTTGGCTCAATACCTGGCCTGAAATATCTTGCGAACGGCCAGACACTTTCGTCAGAACTTGCTTCGCAGCCGCCTGAAAAGCTTGCTGCAAAAGTCGTTGCTCTGAAGTTTGGCTAGGTAGAGTAATTTGCGCCGAATATAAGCCTTGCACCGGCACCGCTTGAGCAAGAGAAATACTCAAGAACCCCATTAACAATAAAATAATTCGAATTTTCATCATTCATCCTTCAATTATTTTGCCTATTCTACTGCCTTAAGCCCAAAGAACCATAGCCCTAATTTGTTACTATGTTAAAATGCGCTTTTTCTCGTACCAGCAAAAGGCATAGAAATGACCAAGTCGGATAAAACATCGATTAGTTATAAAGACGCAGGCGTTGATATTAATGCAGGCAACCAATTAGTTGAGCGCATTAAGGGAGTGAGTAAAAAGACTCGCCGCCCTGAGGTATTAGGTGGTCTTGGAGGCTTCGGCGCACTCACACGCCTACCTACCAAATACAAAAACCCTATTTTGGTCTCTGGTACAGATGGTGTTGGTACTAAACTTCGCCTAGCAATGGACCTAAACCAACACGACACTATTGGTATCGACTTGGTTGCTATGTGTGTAAACGATCTAGTGGTTGCTGGTGCAGAACCTCTTCTTTTCCTAGATTATTATGCAACAGGCAAACTTGATGTTGATGTTGCAGCTAATGTGGTAACAGGGATTGGCGAAGGTTGTTTACAATCTGGTTGTGCCCTAGTGGGTGGCGAAACCGCAGAAATGCCTGGTATGTACCACGATGGTGACTACGATTTAGCTGGTTTTTGTGTCGGTGTGGTTGAAGAGAGTGACATCATTGATGGTACAAAAGTAAAAGCGGGTAATACCTTGATCGCCCTCGGTTCTTCTGGACCACACTCAAACGGCTACTCTTTGATCCGTAAAATCCTAGAAGTGAGCAATGCCGACTTAAACCAAGAAATCGACGGCACACCACTAAAAGACGCACTAATGGCGCCAACTCGCATCTATGTCAAATCCATTTTAAAACTAATGGAAAACCTTCCAGTAAATGCTCTGGCGCATATTACGGGTGGTGGTTTATTAGAAAACATTCCTCGTGTGCTACCAGACAGCGCTGCCGCTTACATTGACGCCAGTAGCTGGACACGCCCTAGCATTTTCGACTGGCTACAAGAGCAAGGTAATGTTGAGCAAGAAGAAATGTACCGAGTGCTAAACTGTGGTGTTGGCATGGTGCTGTGTGTTGATAGCGATAAGGCTGAGCAAGCTATCGAGATTTTAACTCAAGAAGGTGAGGAGGCTTGGATTATCGGAGATATCCGTGAACGCCAAGGTGAACAAGACGTCATCATTTCGGATCTTGAGACCTCTGTATGACCTATCCTATCGTTGTTCTTATTTCGGGCAGCGGCAGCAACTTGCAAGCTTTGATTGATCAAAGTTTGCAAGGTAAGCTTGACGCCAACATAGTGGCTGTTATCAGTAATAAAGAAAACGCCTACGGGTTAGAAAGAGCCAAACAAGCTGGCATAGCAACTCACTTTATTGACCATAAAGGATTTGCCAGTCGTGAAGCGTTCGATACACAGTTGCAAGCAACCATCGATCAGTATCAACCCAAGCTTGTGGTGTTAGCTGGCTTTATGCGCATTCTGACGGAAGCTTTCACTCAGCATTACGAAGGTAAGATGCTCAATATCCACCCTTCTTTATTGCCCAAGTACAAAGGCTTAAACACTCATCAAAGAGCCATTGACGCAAAAGACTCCGAACATGGTGTTTCCGTTCACTTTGTTAGCCCAGAACTGGATGCGGGTGCTGTTATTATTCAAGCAAGTTGTCCTATAGAATCTGCTGACACAGCCGATACGTTAGCTAGCAAGGTTCATAAGCTCGAACATGTTATTTATCCGTTGGCGGTAAAATGGGCAAGTGAACATCGCTTGACCTACCAAGACGGTCAAGCTTTTTTGGATGGTAATCTACTCGGTGATAACGGCATATTATACGATCCGACACTGAGTTAATTTAGGAGCAGGCATGGTAACTCAGAGACATCGCAAAATACTATTAGCAAGCTGTTTATTTTCGATCTGGGCTACCTTGCCGTCCCATGCTAACACACCTACCCAAGAAGACTTCTTACCCCCTTATTCCGCAACTTACAGCACTGTCTGGAAAAAAGGCATTAGTGTAAAAGTAGAAGGCAAACAAACCCTGACTCGCCAAGCAAATGATCTGTGGGAGTTTAAATTTACGGCTGATAGTTTTATCGCTTCGTTAAAAGAGTCTTCCGTTTTTAAGGTAATCGATCATCAAATAGTCCCCGAAAAATATCGCTATGAAAGCCAAGTATTTGGCAAGAAGAAGACTGCAGAACTGACCTTTGACTGGCAAAACCAGCAAGTATTAAACGATATTAAAGACAAGCCTTGGTATTTGAGTATCCCCAAAAACACTTTAGACAAACTGTCTATTCAGTTACAAGTGAGAGAAGATCTCAAACAAGGCAAAAGAGAGTTCGACTACCGCATTGCAGATGGCGGTTATATTAAAAACTGGCGCTTTAAACGGGAAAAGCGCGAAACCATAAAAACCAGTTTGGGTCGTTTACCCACTATTAAGGTAACCCGTATCGATAACCTAGATAGTGGTAAGCGCACTTACTTCTGGTTTGCCCCAAAATACGATTATTTACTCGTTAAACTCGAACATAAGGACGATGGCGAGACTTACCGACTTGACCTAGACACACTCACTACTACCCCCTAAGCCAATTCGTGTTCGTGGTTAATGTTATAAAAGTCTGATTCCCGCTCCCAACATACAGGTACTGCGCCGCAGCACTTATAGAACCCCATTACGGCTAAGTTATCTTGAGCCAGCCAATCTATTAAAGCTGGCAAGGTAGAGCCAACAGGCAGTATCGCATGTAAAGGCTGAGCTCTTTGCAAACTTGTTAAATAGTGTATTGTGGACGGCTGCTGCCGTGCTGCGTTTATTAATGCTGCGAACGCTTGCTTCGTAATATTAGGAGTATCACAGGGGCACACCAGTAAATGGCTTGTTTGACTGGCTTGCAATGCGCGTAAAATACCAGACAAAGGCCCTTTGTTTAGATGATCTTGGTCTTGGATGGTAATAAAGCCCAAAGCATCATATTCGTCCTGATACTGGTTAGCATTCACCAAGACAGTGGTAGTAGAGTCTAGCATGGTTTGGTAAATCCACTGGACCATGGGCTTGCCCCGGTGCAGCATCAACCCCTTGTTAGCGCCTCCCATTCGGGTCGCTAAGCCACCTGCAAGAATCCCCCCCGTTAGGCTGAACGAGGCATTTTCAGATGACACTCAGTTTCCTTAATCCATGATTTGTCTCTCTTTTCCCATATGTTATCCGCCATTGCAAGACATAATGTTTGATCGTCAATGCCTCGTAACAAGCCCACAACACTCGCCAAGGTCTGACGTACGGCTTGCTCACCAAAAGGATCAATTATTACACCGCTCCAGTGCTGACGTAAACGGCTTAAACTAAGGTCATCCTTGAGGCGCTTATGGTGTTGCTCTGCTTTAGGCCAGACAGACCATTTTGCACGACCTTGCTGCCAAGTGCCCAAAGTCACTTCCCGTTCGGGGTTCACCTCAGCCTCACCATTGCCACCACGAAACACTAACACAGACTCATCTTCTAGTTTCTGGCAAGCTAATAAATGCAACTCGTCATAACCTCGATGAAACACCCCATGCACACTATGTTTAGCTGAAAAAGGGTTCATCATACGCACCACAGTATTCACCGGAGAGCGCAAACCTAATAAATACTTGAGGTCCATCAGCTCTGCCAGTTTGGCCGAAACATCCGACAAAGCAATAAAACAGAAGTTATGCTCATTAACAAGTTCACTCATTGCTCCAGGATTACCTGCTAGGGGAAGCCGTAACTCTTTTACCAGGCTATTGAGGTAAATTCGCTCTTCTCCTTCAAATTCATGCCCGTGCATCACCACCTTAATGCCGTGATTTGCTAACGCCATCGCTGCCAACAAAAACCATGGTAATTCATTGCGTTTACCTGCATAAGCAGGCCAGTCCAAATCGATGTTACTTGGCCCTTTTGAATAAGCTGCTAAATGCTCCCGAGTTGCCCGAGTGAAACCTACAGTTTCTTCTACTGTCTCTTCACGAATGCGTATCAGCATCCAGAAAGCACCGCTTTGCTCTGGCGCAACTTGGTTACTCAAAATGAGCGACATAGCGCAATAAGCTTCTTGCTCACTAAGAGTTCGTGAGCCTTTTTTGCCTCGCCCAAGAATTTTGACATATTGAGTGAATTCGTTGCTCATGCTGTTAACTCCATGATTTGAGGTAAGTATTGTTTTAACTCTGGTATACAAGAACCGCAATTGGTTCCGCACTTAAGCTTAGAGCCGAGCCCTTCAACGCTGCTTTCCCCAGCTGCAATAGCTTGCTCTATTTGTTTACTGCCAATTTGAAAACACGAACAGACAATGGTTCCCTTATCTTCCACATCAGCGGGCAGCCCTGCTAACAAAGCAAGTCGCTCTAATTTCGCAATGGTCTGTCCTATTTGCATTTTCGACTGCAACCAATCCATAGAAAGCGAGACAGGTTGAGTGTCTAAATACAGTAAAGCACGCAACTGATCATCTTCAACATAGGCCATACGTTCTTGATCAGTAGTGGGATTTTGGTACTTCAACCATGCAGTATCTTCAAATTCTTGCGGTCCTATTTGCTCTGCTATTAATGCACGTAGTGTTTGTGAATCAACGTCATTTGACCAAGCCAATTGATAATAAAAGCCATGCTCAGTTGGAATCCGGCACCAATATTTGGCTTCTTTGAAATGTACAGGCTGATGGCTTAACAAAAATCCATACGTTAGGTTCTCTACAGGCAGTAGGTTTACCCGCCCATGTTTAGACTCTGGTTGACCAGATAAAGGGTCAACAATAGGAGCAATTAGATTGGACACCACCGCAGCACTGGCAAACTGTTGTGTCCAGTGAATAGGGGCAAAAAGCTCCCCTCGAGAAACTTTCGGGGATATACGTGCACGTAAATACACTTCGCCACGCTTAGAAAACACCTTAACTATGCCACCAGCTACTATGTTTAAACGACGAGCATCATCAGGATGCAGTTCCACATAGGGCTGGTCCGTATGCTTAGCCAACGAACCCGCATCCCCTGTGCGTGTCATGGTATGCCACTGGTCACGCACGCGCCCCGTATTTAAAATAAAAGGCATGTGGGGCGAAGTACCTTGTTGAGGTAATTTTGGGGTCACTGGAATGAAATTAGCTTTACTATTGGCCGTGTAGAAACGGCCATTTTCGAACATGCGTTTCGTGCCTTGTGGCTGCCCCTTTGGTACAGGCCACTGAACTGGAGACAAATTGTTATACTCTGTCAGTGACAGATCACTTAGTTCGCCTATATCAAAATCCCGTCGGCCGTTGTTTTCATAAGCAGATAGCGCGGCATGCTCTACAAAAATGTCCCTTGGGTGAGAGTAATCAAAGGCTTTCGTGAAGCCCAGTGCTTGACCCACTTGGCTAATGGCCCACCAATCATGTTTGGCTTCTCCAGGAGCCGGAAGCAACCCACGCTGCCTTGAAATACGCCGTTCAGAGTTAGTAACTGTGCCATCTTTTTCACTCCAACCTGTTGCAGGCAACAATATATCCGCCATAGCTGTCGTATCAGTATGTGCTTTGCAATCACTCACAATCACTAGCTCGCACTGCTCTAACGCACGCCTTACCTGTGCTGTATCGGGCAAACTGACCATGGGATTCGTCGACATAATCCATACGACCTTGACCTTACCTGCTTCTATGGCTTGAAACAGATCCACGGCTTTTAGCCCGTTCTCACTGGCCATTTTCGGAGCCTGCCAAAAGTGCCCGACTAAATCTTGTGCGCCAGGGGTAGCAAAATCCATATGAGCCGCTAGCTGGTTAGCCAAGCCACCCACCTCTCTCCCACCCATCGCATTCGGTTGGCCGGTAATGGAAAATGGGCCAGCTCCAATTTTACCAATACGGCCCGTCGCCAAATGACAATTGATAATGGCATTACATTTATCCACTCCCGATGACGACTGATTGACCCCCTGGGAATAAAAGCTAATAGTCTTAGGTGTGTTTTGCCACCAGTTAGCTAGCTGTTGCAAATCTTTTGAAGACACACCGCAAAAGTCAGCGGTGGCCATTAAAGAAGGGGTCGCAGCCTGAGCTGCTGCTAGAGCTTGATCAAATTGGTTGGTATGCTCATCAACGTAGTTTTGATCTAACGCACCACTTTGCACTGTATCAACAAGCAAATAAGAAAATACCGCAGCATCTGTGCCCGGTTTAATCGCCAAATGAAGGTCAGCAATATCACAAGTGGCTGTTTCTCTAGGATCAATTACCACCACTTTCATATTAGGTCTTTTCTGTTTGGCAGCACTAATACGCTGATACAGTATTGGATGCGTCCAAGCGGCATTGGAGCCTACCATAATAAGTAAGTCACACTCTTCAAGGTCTTCATAACAGCAGGGCACGGTGTCAGAGCCAAATGCGCGCTTATAGCCCACCACTGCAGAAGCCATGCACAAACGAGAATTGGTATCCACATTAGCAGTGCCTATGAAGCCTTTAGCCAACTTGTTAGCCACATAATAGTCTTCCGTTAAGATCTGACCCGACAAATAAAACGCAAAGGCATCAGCCCCATGATCCGCCACCACTTGTTGTATTTTGTTGGCTATGCCTTCAATGGCTTGATTCCAGCTGACTTGTCGGCCACCTATTGATGGGTGCAATAACCTGTCATCACTGTGAAGAGTTTGGCTTAGACTACTACCTTTTACACATAACTTGCCAAAGTTAGCTGGGTGGCTTTCATCACCTTCAACAGGAGGCACAGGAGCCCCCGTAGGGACAGTGACCTTGACGCCACAGCCAACACCACAATATGGACAGGTTGTTTTTTGACTCATTGTTGTCATAAGTACTTCCTTGCAACAAAAAAAGCCCAATGTCCTTGTGAAAGGACATTGGGCTTCGTTGCCGATTTAGTATTCTCTGTTATGAATCGCCTTTGATTCAGTTAATCAAAGAAATGCAATAAACAAGCCAACAAATAGCTAGATACATATCGCTTTTTGGTTGTTTATCCTACTTTAATGGGCCAAATAGGTGCTAATTTCTCAGTTATGCACTATGAAAAAGCCCTACCTCAGGTAGCAATGTAGACTTGCTCTCCTTCTACTTTTATAGGCCATGTTTTCAGCTGGTAGTCTTCTTCAACGCACTCGCCACTATCCAATAAAAAGTGCTGCTTATATAGAGGGCTAGCAACCGACCACTGGCCCGCTAAGTGAGTCACTAGACCACGAGATAAAACGTTTGCTTTCCCAATGGGGTCCCAATTAGACACGGCAAACACCTGCTGTTCATTGTCAGGGACATAGAACAAAGCGACTTGTTCACCAGCGACCATAGCTGCTACCCCAGCCTCTACGATAAGGTCATTCTTAGTACACAATAATTGCCATTGCATGGTTTGCTCTCCTATCCTACTTTTGCAATTAACTCGAGTTTTTCAGACTCAGTTGCAGGGCGTATTTGATCTCTTTCTTGCACAAAGACCACATTGTCATCTTTACCTTCGTAGTTAACAAACTGGCGGAAGCTCTTCAGGGCTTGTTCATTCTCTAACGTGGTTTTCCACTCACATTGGAAGGTGTCAACAATCAAGGCCATTTGGCGTTCAAGCTCATCACCAATACTTAGCCTATCTTCAATCACCACCTCTTTTAGATAATCCAGCCCACCTTCTAAACTCTCCATCCAAACAGAGGTTCGCTGCAAACGATCTGCTGTCTTGGTGTAGAACATTAATATTCTGTCTATATATCGAATTAGGGTGTCATCATCTAAATCATTAGCAAACAAATCCGCATGGCGCGGTTTCATTCCACCATTACCGCACACATAAAGGTTCCAGCCCCCTTCTGTTGCAATCACACCAATGTCTTTACTTTGTGCTTCCGCACACTCACGAGTACAACCTGAAACGGCGAATTTAATTTTATGAGGGGATCTTAACCCCTTATAACGATTCTCCAATTTGATAGCCATGCCCATACTGTCATTTACCCCATACCGACACCAGGTGCTACCAACACAAGATTTTACCGTTCGTAACGACTTACCATAGGCTTGGCCTGTCTCAAAGCCAGCGTCAATCAACTTACCCCAAATTTCAGGCAGCTGATTTAAAGTTGCCCCAAATAAGTCGATTCGTTGCCCCCCTGTAATCTTGGTGTATAAACCATAATCTTTTGCTACTTCCCCTAATACAATCAGCCTCTCAGGTGTGATCTCACCGCCAGGAATACGTGGCACAATGGAATATGTACCATCTTTTTGCATGTTGGCGAGAAAGCGGTCATTGGTATCTTGTAGGCTGATATGCTCTTCTTTAAGTACATATTCATTCCAGACACTAGCAAGAATGGAACCCGCAGCCGGCTTACATATTTCACAACCATGTCCTTTACCATGCTTTTCAAGCAGCTCGGCAAAGGTTTTAATACCTTCCATTTTGACGATGTTATACAAATCTTGTCGAGTGTAAGCAAAGTGTTCACAAATGTCGGTGCTGACTTCCACACCTAATGATAAGAGCTCATTATCCACTACTTTTTTCAACAAGGCGGCACAACCACCACAACCTGTAGCCGCCTTAGTAGAGGATTTAACATCGCCTACTGACAGACAACCAGAAGCAACAGCATCACTAATATCTTGCTTAGTAACATTATGACAACTACAAATAGAAGCAGTGGCCGGTAAACTTTCCACCCCTAACGCCGCTGGGGCACCATCCATACTCGGTAAGATAAGACTTTGGGCTTGTTTGGGGAGCTCTATTCCATTGAGATAATATTGCAAAAGCGAATCGTAGAATGAGTTATCGCCTACTAGTACGGCACCTAATAACTTGCTGCCGTCTTCCGATACCACCATTTTCCTGTAGGCTTGACTTATTTCATCTTGATAAACAAATATTTTACAGCCTTGGGTCTGGCCATGTGCATCACCGATGGATCCTACATCACAACCTAATAGCTTGAGCTTGGTACTCATATCAGCACCTGTAAAGCTTTCGGCGGTATTGGCATCAAGTAGGTGCTTAGCCGCAATTTTGGCCATGGTATAACCTGGGGCAACCAAGCCAAAAATACGATTATTCCAAAGAGCACATTCGCCAATGGCATATATATCGCTGTCACTGGTCAAACACTGATTATCTATCACAATGCCACCACGCTCACCCAATGCCAAACCTGATTGTTTTGCCAAAGCGTCTTGCGGTCTGATTCCTGCAGAAAATAAAATCAAATCGGTTTCTAAGTAGGAGCCATCCGCAAAATTCATGCGATGCACGTGTTCTTCACCCGCCACGATTTCTTTCGTTGCGGTATCTGTGTAGACTTTTACTTCAAGGTCTTCAATCATCTCCTTGAGTACAGAGCCTCCCTTTTCATCTAACTGCACCGGCATGAGACGCGGAGCAAATTCCACCACACTGGTTTCTAAGCCCAAACTTTTCAAAGCATTTGCTGCTTCAAGCCCGAGTAAGCCACCACCCACCACGGTGCCTTTTTTGACCTGCTTAGCACACGCTTGAATGGCATCTAGGTCCTCTAAGGTACGGTAAACAAAGGTATTGTCTCTTTCATGGCCAGGAATAGGAGGAACAAAAGGATAGGAACCCGTTGCCAGTACCAGCTTATCGTATGAAAGACTGTCCCCCTGGGCCAACTGCAATGATTTCTCACTGGTATTAATGGCAACAACCCGGCTGTTAGTAAAATAACGAACACCGTTATCATCGTACAAACTGCCATCTGTCATCGCTAAGTCTGCAGCACCTTTACCGGTAAAGTACTCACTAAGATGGACACGGTCGTAAGCAAGGTGTGGCTCTTCCCCAAATACGCTAATTTGATATAACTCATGGCCACCTTGAGCGATAAGCTGCTCTACAAAATGGTGACCCACCATGCCATTACCAACGACCACAACATGCGGTTTAACGGTATTGAAAGAAGTTGTGTTTTCCATGATATATCCTCTAGTGCTAACACTCGCCATAAGGCAATCTAATCACTATATTTTGTAGTTATGCGACTTTTGCTTGGCAGTAGGCCTCGCCAAAAATCAGTACATCTAACATATGTGAGACACGAGTTTGATTATGAATTAGCTGACTAAACCAGCTACCATCGGCGACGTTGCCATAAAGAATTGCGCCCACCAGCACGCCATCGTTGACGACCAGTTTGCGATAATGATTGGCACAGGTGTCCTGTAAATCAATACATTGATCACCTGTACTTGGGTGAACTCGCCCTACCGAATAGAGGTCCACTCCTGACACTTTTAATTTGGTTGCAACCGCTTCAATGGCAAAGCGATCTGTTTGACCCTGCAGAATGTTTAATAACACTTTTATCTGCGTCCATATTGGTGCTACCAACCCAAATGTTTGCCCAGCAAACTCACTGCATTCCCCTAACGCATAAATATGAGGGTCAGAGGTAAGCATGGTGTGGTCAATACAAATGGCTTGATTAACCTTTAAACCAGCTTGTTTTGCCAAACTTATTTGCGGGCGAATACCCGCGGCCATAATCACGTGATCACAGGGTATTTGCTGACCATTTGGCAAAACACAGTGGGTTACTAATCCAGACTCATCTTGCTTTAACTGCTCAGGAGAGGCGGATAATTGGAACTGCACACCCATTGACTCTAATTTTTTCTGCAATAACCGTGCCGAGGCCTGATCTAACTGACGATTCAAAAGCCATTCAGAGCGATGAAAAACCGTCACTTTTTGCCCTTGTTTTGCTAACCCTACTGCGGCTTCTAAACCAAGCAATCCCCCACCAATAACGGCTACAGCATGTTCCATGCTAAAATTTTGCATCCGCTCAACGTCATGCCAGTTACGAAACCCCATGACATTTGGCGCCTGACTACCTGGCAAAGGAATAATGCTGGCATCGGATCCTGTGGCCAGAATCAGCGTGTCATACTCCACACGCGAACCGCTTTTTAAGTAAAGACTTTTTGTGACTCGGTCAATGCGCTCAACTGGGTCATTAGCAATAATGTGAGCACCAACAGCTTGCATCGAGGCCACCTCAACCAAAGCCATTTGTTGCTCACTTATTTCACCCGCTAACAGACTTGATAGCATAATACGGTTGTAACCAACCTGAGGCTCTTTACCGATGAGGGTTACTTCATAGCGATCGGCGGACTGCTTTAATAACTCATCGGCAAACTTACTGCCAGCCATGCCAGCACCCACAATGACCAGTTTCTGTTTGGCTTCCATTGCATCAGCCTCTAAGCCGTTTCACGGGCTTGATTGGTTGATGTAGTGGCGCTTTTAGCCACACTAATAGGCTCTACTTTACGCTGTTTTTCATATAAGAAACGCAACACTTGAGTTCGATAATCAACGTATTTCGGGTCATTCGCTAGAGCAAGACGATCTCTAGGGCGCTCTAAATCAACCTCTAAAATTTCCCCAACTGTAGCTGCTGGACCATTACTCATCATGACGATTCGATCCGATAACAACACCGCTTCATCCACATCATGGGTAATCATAATGACGGTGTTATTTAAGTCCTTTTGAATTTCCATCAAAGAATCTTGTAAGTGGGCTCTGGTCAGTGCATCAAGAGCACCAAAAGGTTCATCCATTAAGAGTACGCTCGGCTCCATGGCAAGAGCTCGGGCAATGCCCACTCTTTGCTTCATCCCGCCTGAGATTTCATCAGGGCGTTTATCTGCAGCATGCGTCATGTGTACTAGCTCAAGGTTATGCATAATCCAATCATGCATTTCTTGCTTCGATTTGGTTTTCTTAAATACCTGCTTAACGGCCAATTCAACGTTTTGATAAGCCGTTAGCCAAGGCAACAAGGAATGGTTTTGAAACACGACAGCTCGTTCTGGTCCTGGGCCTCTCACTTCTTTACCGTCCAACAATATACCGCCTTCTGTTGCTTCATAAATGCCTGCAACAATATTCAATACTGTGGATTTACCGCAACCTGAATGGCCAATAAGCGACACAAATTCCCCTTTGGCGATTTTTAAATCTACACCGTCTAAGGCTTTAAAAGGCCCTTTAGGAGTAGGAAACTCAATGGATACTTTACTGATATTTAAATGAGTGCTCATTTACCTTCTCCTATTAGCGTAATACTTGTGTTTTATCCCAAGACACATAGCGCTGAACAATCAGCATAACTCGGTCTAATAGGAATCCGATGAAACCTATCATTAATACCGCCACCATGATGCGCCCAAGAGAATTAGAACTGCCGTTTTGAAACTCGTCCCAAACGAACTTCCCTAAACCAGGGTTTTGAGCAAGCATTTCAGCTGCAATTAAAACCATCCAAGCGATGCCCAGAGATAAACGCAAACCGGTAAACATCAATGGAATGGAAGATGGGATAACTATTTTCATAACATGAGTTAGCCAACCAAGCTGTAACACTTTTGAGACATTCAAAAGGTCTTTTTCTACCGCTGCGACACCAACTGCGGTATTAATTAACGTTGGCCACATGCAACATAAAGTCACGGTAAACATGGAAGTTAAAAAAGACTTAGAAAACATCGGATCATCCGTTACATAAGTCGCACTCACAACCATGGTGACTAGCGGCAACCAAGCAAGTGGCGATACAGGCTTAAAGACTTGGATTACCGGGTTCAGCGCACTGTAGATAGAGGAATTTAAGCCAATTAAAATACCCACTGGAATGGCAATTAATGTTGCTAAGCCAAAGCCTGCCAAGACGGTATATAGACTGGTAAAAATTTGATCGAAAAACGTCGGTTTACCCGTGTATTCGCGTATCTTTGCCACGTAACTGGGGTCTTTTGCCTGACGATCTGCAATACGTTTTTCTTGGCGTTCATAAAAGCTGGTTTCTTTATTTCGCTCTCTTTGGTGATCTGCTACTAGGCTATTCCACTGTTCAAGCACCACTACAGGGCCAGGAAATTTTCCTAATGAAGTATCTACCTTACTGGCTCCCACTTGCCAAAGCAGCATAAAAGCCAAAATACCAAATAATGGAAACAAAAGAGCTTTTGTAGATAAGCGGCCTAAAAGGTTTTTTACGGCTGCTATTGGGGCATTGGATTCTGTCATAGTCTTTACCTTCTAAATCGCTTAAAACATGGCGCTAAGGCCGACTCCCTGTCGGCCTCATAGGGGTTAAATTTGCTCATCACCCTTCAAACCGATAGTGAACTTTTTGAGATACTCATTTGGATAACGTCCGTCGTAAGACACACCATCGATAAACTCTTTTTGTTCTGGTTTAAAACCATCTTCAGTGGCAAAATCAGGAAACTCAGAGGCTTCCATGTAACCATCTTCAATTAAAGACTCAGCTGCTTGGGCATAAATGTCTGGGCGATAAACATCTTTGGCGGTTTTCATGTACCAATCGTCAGATTTAGGCTCAGCAATCTGCCCCCAACGACGCATTTGCGTTAAATACCAGATAGCATCACTGTAGTATGGATAAGTGGCGTTATGACGGAAGAAAACGTTGAAGTCAGGGATTTCACGCTTGTCGCCCTTCTCATATTCGAAGGTGCCAGTCATGCTGTTGGCAATAACATCGTAGTCTGCCCCTACGTATTCACTACGAGAAAGAATTTCAACCGCCTCTGGTCGGTTAGCATTATTGTTTTCATCCAACCATTTGGCAGCACGTATCATGGCTTTCACGACACGAATGTGAGTAATTGGGTTTTCATCGGCCCAACCTTTACTAACACCAAACACTTTTTCTGGGTTATTTTTCCAAATTTCGTAATCGGTAATGACAGGAACACCAATACCTTTAAATACTGCTTGCTGGTTCCAAGGCTCACCTACGCAGTATCCCATGATAGTGCCCGCTTCCATTGTGGCAGGCATTTGTGGTGGCGGGGTTACAGATAAAAAGGCGTCGGCATTAAGTTGGCCACTGGTATCGCCCTTATGAGGAGCGTAGTAGCCTGGGTGTATTCCCCCTGCCGCTAACCAGTACCTAAGCTCATAGTTGTGGGTAGAAACAGGGAATACCATGCCCATGTTGAATGGCTTGCCTTCTTCCTTATAACTATCCACCACCGGCTTTAAAGCGCTAGCACTAATAGGGTGCACAGGCTTACCGTCAGCGTCGTTAGGAATGTTCTTTTTCATTTGCTGCCAAACGTCATTGGATACGGTAATACCATTACCGTTTAAGTCCATACTAAACGCTGTAACAATGTGAGCTTTTGTACCATAGCCAATGGTGGCACCCAGTGGCTGGCCCGCCAACATGTGCGCCCCATCCAATTGACCATCGATCACACGGTCCAATAACACTTTCCAGTTAGCTTGCGCTTCTAATGTGACATACAGCCCTTCGTCTTCGAAGTAGCCATTTTCATAGGCAATGGCAAGGGGTGCCATATCCGTCAATTTAATAAAGCCAAACTTCAACTCTTCTTTTTCAGCATAACCAAGTTCTGCGTACACTGAGGCGGAAGATAAAATCGCGGTTGCGATCAAGGACGCACCTAGTAGCGGACTTTGAACCGACCATTTAGGTAAAGGTAACAAGGCTTTCAATTTCATGGTTTAGCTCCGTAACTGACGATAAAAACAAAAAAGGCGCATGCTAATGTGAAATCACATTCGCAGGCGCCTTTGCCAAAACTTATCCCTAACACTGGGAAAAGAAAATATATTGTTTATAGGCAGCTTTGCCTAAAGTTAACTAAGTTAATACAGTTTTCATGCCAAAAAACATAAAACATTGAAATATATAGATTTTCACAGAAAATCATTTCTTTTTTGATTTAATTCAAACCAATTTTGCACACTTTAGACTCATTTTTAATCACTCGTGCACTCAAAACTGGAACCCTTTCAGTATGCCTTCTTTCGATAAGGTAACACGGCCTGATGCCACATCTTCAAGCCAGCTTCTTTCTTGCTGCGGGCTTAATACAGTGAAACCCTGCTGAGTTGGTTCAATTCCTAAAGCACTAAAATACAAGTCTTGCCTGAATACCCGAACAATGAACTGATTTAACTCTGAAGCACCTTTTAACTGTTGCCAGCGGTACATTTGCCCCATTAACCACAAGCCATAACTGGGCAGGGGAATATTAATCTGCGACCCAGAAAACACTTGATAGGCTTCCATTGGCCAATCGAATTCTCCCTGAGGTTTAATCTCCGCAAAGCCGTATCTAAGTTTATCGACCGTCGTGTTTAAATAGTCTGAGTGACTTAATAATGACAACAACTGGTTTTGATTGGCCTTATCGTCAACCCAATGACAAGCTCGGTTAAGCGCTCTTATAACACCTTCATGGGCAGGCCTATTATGCTGAGCCCATTCACTGTTAACACCAAACACTTTTTCTGGAGTACTACCCCAAATCTCATAGCCGGTCACCAACATGTGACCCACTCCTTGCTCCACCGCTAAACTATTCCAAGGCTCCCCAACGCAATAACCATCAATCTCTCCAGATTTTAAATAGTCGATCATTTGCGTGGGAGTCGCGACAATAATCTGTACGTCTGAATCAGGATTAATGGATGCTCTTGATAACCACTCTCTGAGTTGATAATGATGAGACGAGTAACTATAAACAACGGCAAAGCGCAGTGGCGTTTGATGCCCTGTTCTATTTACAAGCAACCGTTTTAATGCACTGCCATCACGTATGTCTTGGTGGCTATGAGCCAGCTTAGACAGCTTTTCATACAAGTTATTTGAAACCGTAATTCCGTTACCATTGTGACTGACAACAAAGCTGGTTTGCATCGGTATTTTTATACTACCAAGCCCTAAGCTTGCCGCTATGGGGAGCGACGCCAGCATATGGGCACCGTCTAATATGTTGAATGCCACTTTATCTCGCACACTGGCCCAGGAGGCTTCTTTAGATAAAATGACATTAAGCCCTTCTTCTTCAAAAAAGCCTTGCTCCTTTGCCACTACAAAAGGTGCGCAATCAATCAATGGCAAAAAGCCAATTTTGACGGTTTCTGTTTGTGTGGGGTCAGTCATGGCTACTTCCCCCCATTAGATCCATGACAGAGATAATATTGCGTGCAACATCTGTCATTCGCTGACTTCTGTCCATTGCCAGCTTTCTTAATGCTTTATAAGCCGTTGGCTCATCACACCCTTGATGCTTCATAATGAGTCCTTTTGCCTTTTCTATCAGTTTTCTATCTTCTAGTTGCGTTTTTACAGATTCAAGCTCCAGCCTAAGGGCGTGAAATTCACGAAAGCGCGCAATTGCCACCTGTAAAAGAGATTTGACACTGCCTGTTTTTAGCCCATCAACCACATAGGCACTAACACCTGCACGGATCGCTGCTTCAATAGAAGAGGAGTCCTCTTCTTCTGCAAACATCACAATAGGTCGAGGATTGTCTTGAGTAAGGCGAGACATGTGCTCTAGCATATCTCGGTCGGGAGATTCGATATCGATAATGACAACATCAGGCTGGGACTCTGCCACCGCCTTTGATAGGTTATCAGCATTATCGATTCTTCGAATAACACGATAACCAGAGTCTTTCATAGCACGCTCAACTATGGCTGCCCGAGCTGGTTCATTATCCACCAGCATTACGGTTACTTCTTCATTGTCCGGACGAGTCATCTTTTGCCTTCGCATTCAAACACGTATACGCTCCAGCAAAAATCGAGCCAACCAATTGAATTTAAAGGAAGTAAGTTAATTCAAGCACTAGCAGGGGAAGGTTAAAAGGCGACAAAAGTGCACTGCACCTTTGTCGGTCGCTTTAATGAACGGAATGAGATTTTTGCACCAAAAGAGCCAAAGAGAGCCGATCTTTGGTATTCGTTTTCTTAAAAATTGCGGACACATGCGCTTTCACGGTGCGCTCTGTAATCCCCATCTCACTGGCAATTTGCTTGTTCGTCAAACCACTTGATATGTGATTTGCCACATCATTTTCTTTTTCAGACAAACCGTCTATTTCAGCATAATCGCTGGCAGACTCATATACATTGGAAGTCTGCTGAATCAATTGCTGAATAAATTCTTTGCCACCCCAAATCTCGCCCGAATCAATAACAGACAACACCAAAGCTAATTGCTCCCGCCCTATATAAGGAGAGCATTGCCCGTTAACACCACTTGCAAGGAGTGTTAGTGCGGCCTGTTGACTACGGCGATTAGGGAACGCTACCAGTTTTATTTTAGGGTAAGCTTGGCGCAGCTTAACAAGCTCCATGACATGTTCAGAAAACGCCTTATGTTCTAAAAACACAAAACAATACTCAAACTGTGCCACGCCAGATTCAAGCAATTTACGGGTATCATTAGCATCCTTTGTTCTAACCAAAGAATAATGCGAATTTACTACTTGATTCCAGTGTCGCCACACTGCTTCATCTGTATTCCAGCACAAAATCTTCAAATCAATATCGCCTTAATTCCACTACTTTTATTATTCTACTCAAAATCCAAGAGCCAAATGTTATCAATTGTTACTATTTAACATTTTACTACAAGCGTGATTAACGCTCCCGCAATGCATTTTGTTTGGCTTTTAAAATAGGTTTAAGTAGATAATCTAACAAGGTCTTTTTACCGGTAATAACATCAACACTCGCTTGCATACCCGGGATGATAGGCAAAGGAGCTTCTGCAGTTCCTAAATAGTTTTTATCCGTTCTGACCCTAATTTGATAAAAGCTATTCCCTTCTTCATCAAGGATAGTATCGGCACTAATGTTCTCAACTTCAGCAGGTAAACCACCAAATATAGCAAAATCGTAAGCCGTCAGCTTCACCACGGCATGTAGCCCAGGCTTAATAAAGCCAATGTCCTCCGGCCTAACCTTCGCCTCAATCAACAAAGAGTCCTCTAATGGTACTATTTCCATTAGGTTCATGCCCGGACGAATAACCCCGCCTACTGTATTAATTTGGATCTGCTTAACAATCCCCTTAACTGGCGAACGCACTTGAGTACGCGACACTTTATCTTCTAAGGAGACACTCGATTCTTTAATTTGATCCAGTTTACCCCGAACATTCGTCAGGTCTTCTTGGGCCTCAGCACGAAACTTAGCAGCACTTTCTTTAAGCTTATTCTGAGCTTCTTTTAAAGCTGACCGCGCTCTTGGAATTGCCAGTTGCGTGGCTTCAAGATCACCTTTCAATTGGTTTACTTGACGTTCCAATTGCAACAATTCAACCCTTGAAACAGCCCCTTGTTCAAAAGCTGGGCGAGTCAAGTTTAGCTCTTCTTGGGAAAGTTCAAAGCTTTGTCTTAAGTTAGCAAGCTTAGCTTCTTGTTCTACAATCTCTTGGCGCTTTTGCTCAATCTGCTGTTGAAAAACCAACTGATTCGTTTCTAAAGAAGCCAAACGGTTGTTATACAGATCAATTTCACGATTCACAACATCGGGATAGAGGGCCCTTAATTCTGGATCAAATTCCGGTTCATCACCACTTGATTCTGCTTCCAAACGTGAAGCCCTAACCCGCAAGCTAATGGATTCTGCTTGCTGTTCTCGCAAAGAAGATAAAGCCTCTGTGTTTTCAATGGTCATTAATAGTTGACCACGCTCGACTGTTTGTCCCACTTGGGTGTTAATTTCTTTTAAAATCCCCCCTTCAAGGTTCTGTATTTCCTGAACCTGGCTTGAAGGTATGACTTTACCATCACCAACGGTGACTTCATCTAAAGCAGCGTGATTGGCCCAAACTAGACCCGCTATAACAAACAATAGAATGCACCAAAGAATAATACGCCCTCCTCGCGGAGACTTAAGCATTAAAGCCGCATTTCTATCACTTAAAAACTCTAAATCGTTCTGCGGAGTGCTCATCTTAACTTACCTTCAACTTGCCTTGGCGTAATGCTTCATGTACATGAGCTTTTGGCCCATCTGCAATGAGGCGTCCATTGTCCATAACGATGATTCTATCAACCATATCAAGCATCGACGCTTTATGGGTGATCAATATGAGCGTTTTATCCTTAACAGCCTCCATGAGACGTCTCTTCATACGTGTCTCAGTGGTGTTATCCATAGAAGCAGTTGGCTCATCCAGTATCAATATTGGCGGATCAAATAATAACGCACGAGCGATAGCAACACTTTGACGCTGACCTCCTGATAGTAAGGCGCCACGCTCACCAACAATACTGTCAAGACCACCAGCCTTACGGTTAGCAAACTCCGACACACCAGACAAATCAGCAGCTCGAATAATGGCTTCGTCTTCCATATAAGGGACGCCCATTACTATGTTATCTTTTATGGATCCATAGAAAAGAGTGACATCTTGTGACACAGATCCCACACTTCGACGCAAATCCGTAGGGTTTACCTGTCTTAGATCAACACCATCTATACGGATTGCACCACTCGATGGGGTGTATAAGCCCGTCATCAATTTGCCTAAGGTCGATTTACCAGACCCAATACGTCCAATAATGGCCACTTTTTCGCCTGGCTTAATATTGATATTAATATCATTGATAGCGACTTGCTCTTGTTCTGGATAAGCAAAGTTCACCCCTTCAAATTGAAATTCACCATCAAATTTAGGGCGGTGAACAAACTTCACATCATCTGGGTTTTCAACCGGTGAAGACATGATTTCATTCAAAGAAGAAAAAGCAGATTTCGCTTGGTTATAACGGGTCGCTAAACTCGCAACTTGCGCCATAGGACCAAGAGCTCGGCCAGTAAGCATAACCGCAGCAATCAAAGCCCCCATACTCATGTTACCTTCTGCAATCTGATACACTCCAACAATAACAATGATTACAGTAGTTAGCTGCTGGGCGACCATGGCAAAAGATGAGCAGGATTGAGAAAGCTGGCGAGTCTTAACACCCCAGTCTGCGATATTGCCAACGGCACTTTCCCATTGAGTTTGTAACACCCCTTCTGCATTGTTCAATTTTACGCTCTCAGCGTTGTATAAGCTCTCAATTAGCACCGCGTTTTTCTGTGATGCTGTTTTTTGGCTCTCTTCAATGGATTTGCGTAAGGGAATTTGAATAATTAAGCTATAAGCGACAATTAAAAAGATGGTCACTATGGGAATAAAACCAACTGGTCCACCAATTAGCCAGATCACGCCCACTATCAAGAACATAAAAGGGATATCAACGAGAGTAGTGATGGACGCAGACGTAATAAAATCTCGGATACTCTCAAACTCTTGCAAGTTTTTTGCAAAAGCACCTACCGACTTAGGTCGAGCTGCCATAGTGATATTACTGACTTTCGAGAAAATTGTTGCAGAAACCAGAATATCAGATTTTTTCCCTGCTATATCAATAAAATACGATCTAAGAGTACGCAACAAAAAGTCGAACAAATAAACCACAATAGCACCAATAGCCAATACCCAGAGGGTATCAAATGCACTATTAGGAACCACTCGGTCATAAACATTCATGACAAACAGAGGACTGGCTACGGCAAAAATATTAATTAATAACGAGGCAACAAACACATCTCGGTAAATACGCCAAGACTGGGTCACCGTTCCCCAAAACCAATGGCCTTTTTTTCGTTTTTGGTCAGATTTTTTCTCAGTGCGTTTATCGAACTGGTATTGAGGTTTAACAAAGAAGCAGTAACCGTGATAACTCTGCTGCAATTGATTTAATTTTATGAAAATTTCCCCTTCGCCGGACTCTGGTCGAAGAATTTTAGCCACGCCTTGCTTGGCGTCTTGTTCTAATAAAATGCAGACCTGCTGATCTTCTAACAACAGAACAGCTGGAAGCACCATGTCAGGAATTTTTTTCAGCGGTCTCTTAACCAAGCGCGAGCTAATGCCAATCCGAGAGGCAGCTCGCTGGAAAAGCTCGGGAGTCATGGCGTTGTCGGTAATAGGCAAACCAGCTGCAATCGCATCGGCCGTATAAGGATTGTGAAAATACTTACTCAGTAAGACCAAACAATCTAACAAAGGATTCGGGTATTCTAAGCTTGCAGCATCAATTTGCCACGTCGCTTTGGCTTCATCTTGCATAGGGACGTCATTAGGCAGCTCATGCTCATCATATTCAGACGCAGAAGCCATTTGGCCGTCCGCCAACTTTTTATCTGAATGACCTGAGTCAGACATGCTCTTTTCTCCTATAATATAGAAAAATCTATAAACTTTATGAACTTATGTTCGATTAACTCTAGCCTAGCATAATGTTTATTAAGTAAGATGGGAAGATAACAGGCGCATTGCTACAAAATACTACACAAATAAGGAAAGCATCATGCTGTATGCAAAAGTTAACGAAGAAGGGGATATTCTGGATGTGTCAACCACACCATCCGATGAGTATCAACTCTTGGTCGCACCGGACGACCCGATTGTTGCACTAATTCTTGATGACAAACTCAATAAGAAGAGCGAAGAGAAAGCCGATACCCAGCAAATGCTTTCCAGATCTGATGCAGACATGATGAGGGTGTTAGAGGATTTGGTTGAACTGCTTATTGAAAAGCGTTTAATTCAATTTACCGAGTTGCCTCTTCCTGCTCAGAAGAAACTGCTGAGCCGTAAGTGGGTTCGTGGCATGCACAGCGGCCAAGAAGAAAACTTAATGGCCGATGATGAGTTCGGTGGCGGAGATAGCTTAATTTAATTAAGTTATCTCGCCCCTCTTCAACAATCTTTGCTTAAAACTTACATATCCTGAGCTCGACCCGCTACATACCCTTGACCCGCAGAGAGGTCAAAGCGCTGTAACGCCTCTTGCTGTTTATCACTCTCTATTCCTGTAGCAATCACTTTTATACTTAGGCTGTTAAACATTTTACACAAGGTATGCATAAAGAAAGCCTCAGAATCCTTACCAATAACCATGCGCGTATAGGAAGGATCGACTTTAACATAATCAGGCATAAGGCTTTTAAGATATTGAAATGCTGAAAACTGCTTACCCACATTATCTATACCAAACATCACACCGTGCTTTTTCAACATACCCACCAGTTCAATAGCTTGTTCTTCCGTAGCAAGTACACTTTGCTCAGACACTTCAAAAATCAGTTTCGTTTTAACTTTTTGCTCTAACTCACCAAGCCTGCTATCCAACCAAGCAACAAAGCTTGTTTTTATATAAGCGGATGCCGATAAATTAATCGCCAAAGGTGCTTGATTTGGATGATCAACCAAGTATTGAATGACCTCGTCTATGATCACTTGGTCAATTCGATCACCAATATCAAACTGCTCAGCTAAGCCAATAAAATACCCCGCATGGTAAGTTTTTCCACCAAAGACCAAACTTGAAAACACTTCTTCATGCAATGTCGGTCGATTCTCTTCAAAAGCAAAGACTTTTTGTTTCCTTAAAGAAAATTCTTTATGCTCAATGGCATAGTTAAGAACGTCTTTCCAAGCCATACGACCTAAGGAGAACTCCCGTGTTTCTTTCAGGTCATAGACCTGTACAGTATTCGGCCCCGCAGTCTTAGCTGCACGCAACGCGGTATCAGCCTGAGCCATAATGCCCGACTTATCCACATCACCATCTATGGTGACAGCGCCGATATTGGCCACATGCTCACAATAGCTTATTTTCGCTACATTCAGTTCTAATAAATCTTCCATGAGGGTTTCGACGGCGACTTGCAGTTGGTCCTGGTCAAAATCAGGAATCAAAACTACGAAGTCCGCTCCTGATAAGCGAGCTAATGTTACGTTAGCCGATAACATCGCCACACGTTTGGCAATCACCTCCCCAGCAGAGCGAATAAACATATCAGCGGCTTCATAGCCTTTTTCATTATTTAGTTTGGCAAGATCCGCAAGACTCACCAATATCAAACCATCAAGGGATCTCTGGCGCTCAGCGAAATGTGCCGTCATTTGGCTATCAAAGAAATTACGATTCCCCAAACCACTAACAGGGTCTTTAAAGGCTTTTGCTTGCAACCATTGCGCCGTTTCAACTTCAGAAGCAAACTCTTTCTCAAGCTTGTCTGCCATTCGATTCATGGACTCAACAACAGATTTTAGTTCTCTAGTTTTAGGAATTTTATCCATTTTGACAAAATGACGCTGTTGAATCTGCTGAGCTTGCCTTTCAACTTCTGCTAGTGGCTTAAACAACCAACGTAAAGCGAAGCTACCAATCAGTAGAGTCACTGCACCTATGCACAAGAACCAAGTTAAAAGGTTTTTAGAAGCTAACCACAATTGATAATAGCCATAACCCGCACTACCTGTAATATAGACTTGGCCCAGCTCACTCCAACCATTTGATATCACGGCACTGGCTTCTGGCACTTCAAAATCAATTAGTTGAATAAACCAACTAGGAACACCAATAATATTCATTTCATTGGCACGAACGATATCGCTCTCGGTATCGTAAACATGCACCCTCACCTTCGAGAAATAGCCACTATCAAATACGGCGTTAACACTACTCTCAACCGCGGCATAATCTTCTAGTGCCATAAAGTCTGATATCGACATGCTCAGCGAGGTTGCAGAATCTTGTGTAGTGGATTCAAGCTGACCGATCAAATACCCCTTTGTGGTATTGAAATTGATCCCCATCACTACCACCAGCATGACGGAAAAAATGACCACAATCGTCATCATGAGTTGGCGAAATAGTGTCATCCTGTTCTCCTAATTCTTAAATGTGTCGAATCGATTATTCAAATCTGTCCATAAGCTCAATCGCGATGAGCCCCCTACCAATACACCACGCCCCTTCTCTTTCGATAACCAAAGCTTGGATGCGTTAAAAGAGTATATTGGCAATAAATCTCTACGTTTGGTCGCGGGTTTTAACGTTTTATCAAGGTTATCTAACAGAACAGGAACAGATGTAGGTTTATGATAATAAGCCAGCACCATATGGTGCTCATTTAAAGTTAATGCTTTAACATATACCAAGCGGAGCTTGTCATCTGGTACGCCTAATTCCCGTAATGTAAAGTATTTTGCGATAGTGAAGTCTTCACAGTCGCCAGCTTGTAGACCAAGAAACTCAATTGGGGTTGCCCAATAGTCTTCTTTGCCCCAAATTTTAATGTCATCAGTAAATTCCATTTGATTAAAAAAATCATTCACTACCCGCAGTTTATCTACCACAGACAAGTGCTGAGATTCTTCAATCAGTTTACGCCAGGCTAAAATACGTTTTTCTGCGTATGAGCCATGCTCTAAACCTACTTGATGAGCAATTTTTTTGTACTTATCTGACACATCCGCATGCAAAAGCATGACAGGCAACACCATAGCAATGCACACCATCAAAAAGACGCTACCCATTCGAGATAGTGGTAGAAAAAGGCGGGCGAGGCGGAGATTAGTTTTTATCGAACTGACCATGAAACTTAGCTAAGGCCTCTGGTGACGATGAGGTTTGATACTTGTTCTTCCATTCGCTGTAGGGTTCACCGTAAACAACCTCTCTAGCCGCCTCATAGTCAATATCTTGACCACGCTCTTGAGCTTCAGCCGCATACCATTTACTTAAACAATTGCGGCAAAAACCCGCTAGATTCATCAGGTCAATATTCTGTACGTCTTTTCGACTGTCTAGATGATCTAGCAGGCGACGAAATGCTGCAGCTTCTATTTCTGTTTTGCTGTCCATTTACTAATTGGCCCCATTAATATGTTTATGTTCACTTGGTTGATGCCGCCATTGAAAGCGCTGAGCTGTATACATAAATTGTCTTAACTCGGTCATATCTTGCTGGGTTAATTCTTCTACAGTATAAGCACAAGCTTCCAAAGTAGACAACGCTGTTAGACTAGGCTTTTTTCGTATTTCATAATTGGACACTGGCGGCTCAGAAAAATTCAATGTTTTGAATGAATGCCAACGAGCATCAGACAAATACATTTTCTTTGCTTTACGCCAGGTAGCATCGATAAATATGACGCCTTTTATGGTGTTTTTCTCCTCGGGCTCTAATCCTTCTATAGCTTTAGAGTCCTCACTTGGAAAGATTAAGCGCCAATCTTGATAGTCAATACGACCAAAAAACGCATCCAGTTCCTCTTGGTTAGAACTTTCAATACAATGAGTTTGGGGCAAAGCCAGTTTCAGTAATGACACTGTGTTTTTTGCGTGCCGCGCTTCCTTTGAGTCTTGTACAACTAAGATCTCAAGAGGGCTGAACAAGGTCGGTAACCAAGAGCAAACACACTGCGACATCAAAAAATCGCAGTGCTGACAACGTGGCCTCGAATGTTGCTTAGCCGCGCTCAAAATTACGCTAGCCTTTCTAGGTAAAGGCCTACTACACCATCCCAGCCATATTCTAAAGCTTCAACGGTAAGAGCATGACCAATTGAGACTTCACTAATCAAGCCATTGTCGCACAGCGCTTTCACATTCTCTAAATCCAGATCATGTCCCGCATTGACTCCCAACCCTGCGTCCACAGCAGCTTGAGCAGCGTCAGTATATTGACTCAGCACCTCCTCAAAGCCTTCCTTACCATAAGCATTAGCATAAGCCTCTGTATAAAGCTCTACTCGATCCGCCCCCACTTCTTTCGCTAATGCCATGTTATCAGCATCAGGATCCATAAAAAGAACCGCTCTTATGCCTTTTTCTTGTAGTTTTTGAATAATAGGACGTAGTGCGTCTTGATCACGAGACAGATTCCAACCATGGTCGGACGTAAGCTGGTTAGGATCATCCGGTACTAACGTGCATTGATGAGGCATTACTTCCAGCACGACTTCTAAAAATTTAGAGTCTGGGAAGCCTTCGATATTCAGCTCCGCCTCGGGAAAGCGCTTTAGTAGCTCTTTTAAATCATAACAATCCTGGTAAGTGGCATGACGCTGATCCGGCCTAGGGTGAATGGTTATACCAAATGCACCAAGTGATAATGTACGTTGCGCCATCGTCACCATATTAGGATAATCACGGCCCCGTGAGTTTCTTAATAAACCAATTTTATTTAAATTTACACTCAGATGTGTCATGCCACTTCATTCCAGTATTTTGTGATTTTGTCATTATAAAACAAAGCGATGCTCACCAGAACAAAAAATAGCGGTAATAATAATTCTGCCTCAGGCTATGCTAAAATGCCTCGATTAAAGGAGACCTCAATGCAATACGAAAAATTTGCATCCATCTATCAACGCGCTGCCACTCGGGTAGGCGGCGAAGCGCTGCTTGAGCACCGGCTTCCAAGTACGGCGACTATAACAGAGCTGGAACAACTACCTGATCACCTATGGTTAGCCGCTTTTAGTCAAAAAGTTTTTCAAAGCGGCATCAGTTGGCAAGTGGTTCGTAATAAATGGCCAGGTTTCGAAGACGTTTTCTTTGATTTTGATATCGAAAAAATGATCTTAATGCCTGATGAAATGTGGGAAGAAAAAGCCAAAGACACACGTATTATTCGACACCTAGGAAAGGTTTTAACCATCCGCGACAACGCCTCTATGATTTATGCCTGCCAACAACAACATAAGAGCTTTGCTCACTTTGTGGCTCATTGGCCAACCGACAACATTATCGGGCTTTGGTCTTTTCTAAAGAAACAAGGAAAGCGCTTAGGGGGAAACACCGGCCCTTACACTCTAAGAGTGATGGGGAAAGACACTTTTTTATTAACGAAAGATGTGGAAGGCTATTTGCGACAGCATGATATTATTACCACAGGAAGAGACACTCTCAGTGCCCACCAAGCGGCGCAAACTGCCTTTAACCACTGGCAACAAGAAAGCGGTAGAAGCCTAGCACACATCAGCCAAATTCTAGCCCTGGGCGTTAATTAATTTATTTATTTTGAGGAGCCAACATGGCCGACCTACGCATTGATATTATTTCTGATTTGGTAAACCCATGGTGTTACCTAGGCTACACCAGACTACAACAGGCAATTGAGCAACTAGGTGATGATTATCGCATTGACATTCGCTGGCAGCCTTTTGAGTTACACCCTGATATTCCCGTAACCGGAGCTGATAGAGAAGAGTTTTTAATACCTAAGTTTGGCTCTCCAGAAAAGCTCAATGAATTCAGCCATGCTATTAGCCACGTTGGCAGCGAAGCAGGACTTGAGTTTAATTTTTCTGAAAAAGACAGGTTGCCAAATACAAGGCTAGCCCACCAATTTATATTAGCAGCTGGGCGCTCTAATTTAGCAACTGCTTATGCTCTAGCCGTGTTTGAAGCCTACTTCACCCATGGTAAAGACATTGGCTCGCAGGCCCTTCTTACCAGCCTTGCCAAAGGTTTAGGAATCAAACAAGAAGACATCGATTTTGCAAGAAGCGTTGAAGCGAAGGAAGCAATAGAAAAAAAACTAACCCATTTACGCAGCCTTGATATTCAGTCTGCACCAACCTATGTCATAAACGACAAATACATGATACATGGCCCTCACGAGCCCAAAGACTTCTTCAAAGTATTACTAGACGTCGCTGAAAAAAAATAACAACCAGCCCAACTTGTGTTGGGCTGTATTCTCTTTAATTCACCTTAAAAACATCCCACACCCACTCCACTACAAATCTTTGGAAAAACCTATTAATAAACCAATCTAAATAGTTTTATTGTTGTTGATAATGATTAGCATTAAAAATAGAATCAAATCATAAGAACATTAGTAAGAGTGATTTTCATTTATGTATGTATGTTTATGCAATGGCGTGACTGACAAAGAGATCAAAAGCTCTATCAGAGAAGGTGCGACTACAATGCGTGATCTATATAAAGAGCACAGCATTGGCAGCCAGTGCGGCAAGTGCTGCCAATGCGCAAAGAAAATACTCAATAACGAGCTAATTGAAATCGCTGAAAGCCAATTCCAAGTAGCCTAACAACATAGACACCATTACATTTGCGACTGTAAGTAATTCTCAATACCGGCACTGGTAATCAAGGCCTGCTGTGTTTCCAGCCAATCAATTTGTTCTTCTTGCTCGTCCAGAATCGTTTCTAATGAATCACGGCTCATAAAATCTAATTTTTGCTCACATAATTCAATAGCGGCTTTAAGATCTTTGCGAGTATCAAGCTCAAGCTCTAAATTGGCGCCAATCATTTCTTCGCTGTTTTCGCCAATCCGCAAACGACCTAGATCCTGAAGATTGGGCAGTCCTTCTAAAAATAAAATACGCTCAATCAAACGATCCGCATTTTTCATTTTCTGTATAGAACACTTATAATCCGCTTTATCCAATACGCTAAAGCCAAAATCTTTAAACATGCGGGCATGCAAAAAGTACTGATTGATCCCAACCAGCTCATTAGCAAGAACTTTATTTAAGTGCTTAATAACGTCTTTATCACCTTTCATAGCAACCCCTTACTTTCCAATCTGAGACTGGTGGTAGTTTTGCAAACCGATTTTCTCCATCAAACCCAATTGCTGCTCAAGCCAATAAACATGGTCTTCTTCTGTGTCAAACAAGAGTTTTTCCAGCACTTCACGTGTTTGGTAGTCACCTTCTTCTTCACAGATCGCGATCACTTCACGCACACAAGCAACAACCTCCAACTCTAAGGTAAGATCGTTTTGCATCATAGAGCGAACATCAGAGCCGATAAGCAGCTCACGGCGTTTTGTCATGCAGGGAACACCTTCCAGAAACAAAATTCGCTTAATCAGCCAATCTGAATGCTGAGTCTCTTCTTCCATTTCATGATTCAAGCGCTCATATAGCTTATCCAGCCCCCAATCTTCATACATGCGTGAGTGGATAAAATATTGATCGATCGCGGCTAATTCGTTTTCTAACAATCGATTTAAACTATCGATAACTCGTTGACTGCCTTTCATTTCATCTTCCTCTGTTAGTAATATGATTAGTATATTGACTATGCACCATCATTGAATCTAGACCATCGTCTAAAAATAGCAATTTAGGCTATTAAAAAAGCACACTATTACTTGTATCGCTCGCATGCGCTTTACCCTCTCCAATCTTTACCTCTAAGGAGTCTATCCTCTGGAAACCTCTTGGCAATTTCAAACCACGGCGGCCGCGCTCGCCGAGGTAATCGGCTAAGTCTTTTTCCATAAACGAAATAAAACGTTTACCTGAATAAGCTAATAATAGATCGTTCGGCTGTACACATGCTATGGCAATAACCAACTCTTCTCTTTGTTGTGCCCTAGCGGCTGGAATGCTCAACATTTTATTGCCCTTACCTTTTGCCATTTTAGGTAGAGATGAGACATCAAAAGCAAGCATTCGTCCTTCGTTTGATACTGCTACAACTCGGCCTTGTTCAGGATTATCTACAGCTACAGGAGGAACAATTTGCGCGCCTCTTGGTAAGGTTAATGTTGCTTTACCTGCTTTATTCTTGGCATATAAGTCTTTCAACTGAGCAACAAAACCATAGCCGGCATCACTGGCTAACAGATAATGCTTATCTTCGTTATCCAAGATGGCAGCAACAATAGTCACGTCCTTCTCTAACGAAATTCGACCGGTAATCGGCTCGCCCTGCCCCCTCGCTGAAGGTAAGGTGTGCGCCTTGATAGAATAGGTTCGTCCATTGGAGGCAAGCAAAACTAAAGTCTGGTTAGAGCGCCCTTTGGCACTGATTGAGTACTCATCCCCCGACTTGTAACTCAGTCCTTGCACATCAATATCATGACCTTTGGCAGCTCTTATCCAGCCTTGTTTAGAGATAACAACCGTTATAGGGTCATTTGAGAGTAAATCTTCTTCACTAAATGCTTGCGCTTCTTTACGAGCCACAATAGGCGTGCGACGTGCATCGCCATAATCGTTTACGGCTTGCTGAATTTCATCACTAATCAGCTTTTTCAACTTACGGTCTGAGGATAACAAAGCTTCAAGAGACTGACGCTCTTTCTCCAGCTCATCTTGTTCGCCTCTAATACGCATCTCTTCAAGCTTTGCCAAGTGGCGTAGTTTCAGTTCTAAAATGGATTCAGCCTGAACATCTGTCAACCCAAAACGAGACATCAGTTCCACTTTAGGCTTATCCTCATTACGGATAATTTCGATCACCTCATCGATGTTCAAATACGCGATAAGTAGACCTTCTAGAATATGTAGCCGGTTTAACACCTTATCGAGACGATATTGCAAACGTCTTCTCACCACGTCAATTCGGTAACGTAGCCATTCTGTTAAAAATTTCTGTAATGGTTTGACCTGAGGCAACCCATCCAAGCCAATCACATTCATATTCACTCGGTAGGACTTTTCCAGATCCGTAGTCGCAAACAAATGCGTCATTACAGCATCAATATCAACACGATTGGATTTGGGCACTACAACTAAGCGAGTGGGGTTTTCATGGTCGGACTCATCTCGTAAATCCACTACCATAGGCAGCTTTTTGGCCTGCATTTGAGCAGCGATTTGCTCTAAAATTTTGCTACCAGATACTTGGTGAGGCAATTCACTAATGACTATTTCGCCCTCTTCAAGCTCAAATTTAGCACGCGCTTTAACTTGCCCTTTACCGGTTTCATAAAGCTTTTTAAGGTCAGCCTTAGGAGTAATGATCTCACCGCCAGTAGGGAAATCTGGGCCTTGTACGTATTCTAGTAACTCATCTAGGTCAGCCTTGGGATTAGCTAATAAGTGAATACAAGCTTGACCGATCTCTGTGAGATTATGGGGCGGAATATCGGTAGCCATACCAACCGCTATGCCGGTTGTGCCATTTAACAAAAGGTTCGGCAGTCGAGCTGGAAGCACAGCAGGTTCTTGTATGGTGCCATCAAAATTAGGCACCCAATCTACCGTACCCTGATTCACTTCTTTTAATAGAACTTCTGAATAGCGTGATAGACGAGATTCTGTATAACGCATGGCAGCGAAGGATTTCGGATCATCAGGTGCCCCCCAGTTACCCTGTCCGTCAACCAATGGGTAACGGTATGAGAAAGGCTGCGCCATTAGCACCATGGCTTCGTAACAAGCACTGTCACCATGAGGGTGGAACTTACCCAGCACATCACCCACTGTACGGGCAGATTTTTTGTATTTTGCAGTCGCTTTTAGTCCTAATTCACTCATGGCATAAACGATACGACGCTGTACGGGCTTTAAACCATCGCCTATGTGAGGTAGAGCGCGATCTAAGATCACGTACATGGAATAATTTAGATAGGCTTTTTCCGTATAGTCTTTTAATGAAAGGGTTTCATTAGACTCAAAATTCATCAATTCGCTCAAGGAAAGCTTCCTTCTTCAATCGCATTATTCACTTGGGTTAGCATACCCCAAAATGATTAAGTAATTATGATAACGTAAAAATTATAGCGGCTAACATTAGCACGAATAGCCTTATGACAATACAATCAACGCAAAACTAACGCAGTTAAAACATGATCTTCCCACACTCCATCGATCTTTAAGAAGCGTTTCGCATAGCCCTCTTCAGTAAATTTGAGTCCATGCAATACTGACGCGCTTTTCTTATTCCTTGGCATATAATTCGCTTGGATTCGATCAATCCCCATGTGTTTATGCAAGTACTCAATGCCGTTTTCTAACGCTTCTCTCATCAGCCCCTTACCCTGTTCTGCTTCACGGATGCTATAACCCAAGCTACAAGAACAAAGCACGCCTTTGATCAGGTTAGAATAATTTGAATAGGCCAGCATACGGGTTTGATCTTGATTCAATAAACAAAATACCACTGCTTTTTCTTCTATGAAGTCTCGACGCATTTCTCGAACTCGGAGCTCACAGGTTTCCATAGAATAATAGGCATCACTGCGTTTTGGCTCCCAAGGTTTTAAAAAAGACCTTTCTTCGTTTACATAGTCATAAAGTAAACCGGCCTGCGATTCCTCAAGAATTGTCAATACACCTCTAGGGGTGTTTATTGAAGGAAAACGAGATGGATTAGATACAAGGTGCTCTTGGGCGTAATATTTCTGTGCCGTGACTTCTACGAGCCTTTTAGAATAACTTTGATACCAAAGCCTTTCACCAATCAAACAAGTTTGTGTCTGCATCGGGTGAGCTAACCAAGCTTGAGCTTGATCTTTGGTCTGCCAATAGGTAATAAAAACATCGGTTTCTCCTGACGTCCAACTCCCTTCTATAAAGCCTGATTGCTCTTGGGCCAAAAGCAATAGCTTCTCTATCATCACTCGATATAAAACATCATCAGACAGAAGTTGACTGGTTTGGATTACAGCGTAATAAGGTGCTTCAGGAGCAGACAGTGTTGAACTCATTTATTTTCCTTAACACAACAACCGCAAAACATATTTCGAGATTCCATAAGCCATCCTTGGCTGTATGCTCTCATTATGTCAGGTAGGTAGTTCCGGCCAGTACCTTTTCATACGTTGTCATCAGGTCTTGCTTTTCCTGTGCTGCAAGTGGACTGGCAGCCAACTTATCCTGATAACGTTTGATGAGCTCTACTTCATTATAACTTACGTATTTCAGCACATTTTGCACACTGTCACCTAACAACACATGTTCTATTCTAAAGCCATCGTCTTCTAGATAAACATCAACAGAGCTAGTGTCACCAAACAAATTGTGCAGGTCGCCGAGGGTTTCTTGATAAGCCCCTACCAAGAAAAACCCCATTAGATAGTCTTCCCCTTGGGCTGGTGGAGGAGGTAAAGGCAAAGACGATTCAATACCTTGACCGTCTACATAGTGGTATAAGCAACCATCGGAATCACAGGTAACGTCTTGAATCTTACCGCGGAATGAAGGCGCTTGATCCAAACCTTGCAACGGCAACACAGGGAATACCTGATCAATTCCCCAAGCATCAGGCAATGACTGAAAGACAGACACATTAACAAACAGCTTTTCAGCCAGTCGCTCGTTTAGTTCGTCAATAACCGGACGATGGCCGCGATTGCGATTATCTAACTTGGGTAATAAATTACGGCAAGCAGCTAAAAAGATATTTTCTGCTTGCGCGCGCATCGGTAAGGTCAATTGACCGTGGTTATAAAGAGTCAAACTGTCATTAAAATCATCCAACAAGTCATGGTATATCTCTACCAAAGAGCGAGTATCTTCTTCATCGTTCTGGCGTAAACTTTGATAAGACGACCAAAGGCGCTGCAGTTCGAGCTCACTGTCGTCTTCAGGTTCTTCAAGGGGGAGTAGCTCCGCACCATGTGAGAACACATCGGCAATTACCATAGCATGATGTGCGGTAACAGCGCGCCCCGATTCTGAAATTAAATTTGGACATGGCAAATCATATTGCTCGCACACATTATGAAATGCAAAAACCACGTTATTCGCATATTCACCGATACTATAGTTTGCTGAGTAAGCATTTTGACTACGAGTTCCTTCGTAGTCGACCCCTAGCCCCCCCCCCACATCAACCCATTTAACAGGCACACCCATTTGATGCAATTCGGAGTAGTAACGAGCACACTCTTTAAGACTATTCTGAATGTCTTTAATACGAGTAATCTGTGACCCTAGATGAAAATGAATAAGTTCTAAACAGTCTAATAAGTCCAGCTCCCGAAGTTTGTCGACTGCGCGCAACAGTTGTGAGGTAGTCAGACCGAACTTAGATTTCTCACCGCCGCTATTGCCCCAATGAGTAGAGCAAGTGGACGCGAGTCGAATACGAATGCCAATCCTAGGCTTTACTTGAAGCTTTTTGGCTTCTTCAAGAATCCAGTCTAATTCATGCAGTTTTTCAACCACGATAAACACCTGGTGCCCCATTTTTTCAGCCATAAGAGCAAGATGTATAAACTCGCGATCCTTGTAACCATTGCAGACGATAATACCATCTGGGCTTTTATGCATTGCCAACACAGCCATCAACTCAGGCTTACTTCCCGCTTCTAAACCCACGCTAGAAGGGTTGTTTGGCTGGCAAGCCGCAATTTCTTCTACCACTCGGCGTTGCTGATTCACCTTGATAGGGTACACAATCGCATATTTAGCTTGGTAGTTGTAATGCTCAATTGCTTGGTGAAAAGAGGACGTTATTTTTTCTATCCTAGAGTGCAGAATATCGGGAAAGCGGACTAAACAAGGAGAATGTATCCCCTTCGATTTAAGCTCTTTTGACAATTGGGTTAAATCAACCGCATTTTCTCTATCAGGTAGAGCAATGGCATTTCCTTGCTGGTTGATTGAAAAAAAGCCGCTACTCCAGTGACTTACATTATAAAGCTCAATCGAATCTTTTACTGACCAAGGCTTCATCTTTTCTCCAAAAAAAATATTTGCGTAACATTTTGCAAATTTACAACTGGCATTAAAAAAGCGGAACCGAGATGTTAACCTCAGCACCGCTTCGGTATACCACCTCAACTATTAGGACACTCGTTCACCATGGGCTTGTTTATCCGCATGATATGAAGAGCGTACTAATGGCCCACACGCTGCATGTTTAAAGCCAAGCTCTTTAGCCTTTTGCTCATAGCGTTCAAACTCTTCAGGTGGAACAAATCTTGCCATTGGGAAATGGTGCTTTGAAGGCTGCAGGTATTGACCGATTGTCAGCATATCCACACCGTGGTCACGCAAGTCTTTCATAACTTCAACGATCTCATCGAAGGATTCACCCATCCCCACCATCAAGCCAGACTTAGTTGGCACGTCTGGGCAACGTTCTTTAAATTTTTTCAACAAATCCAGTGACCACTGATAATCCGAACCTGGACGCACTTGACGATAAAGGCGTGGAATAGACTCAAGGTTATGGTTAAAGACATCTGGCGGTGATACCTGCAAGATATCTAAGGCTGTGTCCATACGACCACGGAAGTCAGGTACCAAAACTTCAATTTCAATATTGGGGCTCTGCTCACGTGTTTGATCGATACAATCAACAAAATGTTGGGCACCACCGTCGCGTAAGTCATCACGATCTACTGAGGTGATCACGACGTACTTTAGTTTCATATCTCGAATCGCAATCGCAAGCTCTCTAGGCTCGTCCGGGCTCAACGCATTAGGTCGACCGTGTGCCACATCACAAAAAGGACAACGACGAGTACAAATTTCACCCATAATCATAAAGGTGGCAGTACCATTACTAAAGCATTCGCCTAAGTTAGGGCAGTTAGCCTCTTCACATACAGACGCTAATTTATGCTCACGCAGTGTACTCTTAATACGCGCGATCTCAGGAGAAGCCGGCATTCTAACTCGTAACCAATCCGGTTTTCTTGGGATTTCTTCCGTCGGGACAATTTTTACCGGAATACGCGCCATTTTATCTGCGCCACGTAATTTTTCGCCTTGAACAACGCGTTTGCGTTCTACCGTCATTTTAGTTCCACCCTTGTTGGATAGTCGGACTCTCATATCCGAGACATTCAGCCAGCTGATTGGCCAACTGAACTTTTACATTTGATAATTGGACTTGTTGATTAAGTCCCTTCATGTCTACCATTTGCATACCTTGATAACCACAGGGGTTAATACGGTCAAATGGGGTCAGGTCCATATCGACATTTAAAGCCAAGCCATGAAACGAACAACCTCGGCGGACCCGTAAACCAAGAGACGCTATCTTTTTCTGTTCCACATACACACCCGGTGCATCCGGTTTAGCATAGGCTTGAATATCATTAGCCTCTAGCACACTCACCACTGAGGTTTCCAAGACAGTGACCAAATCTCGCACTCCAATTCCTAAGCGCTTAAGATTTATCAATACGTAAGCCACTAGCTGACCTGGGCCGTGATAGGTAACTTGCCCACCACGATCGACTTGCACAACAGGAATATCACCTGGTGCCAATACATGCTCTGCCTTGCCTGCTTGACCCTGAGTAAATAACGCAGGGTGCTCCAAAAGCCAGATTTCATCTGGCTCTGCATCTCGCTGTTGAGTGAAGCTTTTCATTTTTTCCCAAGATTCAAGGTAGTCAACACCACCCAAATCTCGACATATCAATCCTTGCTTCATCACATTACCATTTTTACAGTTGCAACCTTCTTCAGTTCGGCGTGGATAGCGGCTAGCTGCTCTTCACCCGTAGCGGTAATACGGAAAGTATAACTAATAAAGCGCCCTTTGCTAGAACGATTGATTGCGACATTGCTATCATCAAGCTCAGGAGCATGCTGCTTCAGCGCCGAAAGGATGCCATCATAACCACCTTCCACATCCATCGCCACCACCTTAATAACATAGTTTTCACAAGGAAATTCTATTTTTGGTGCTTGATGTGCTTGGTCGCCATCTTTAGTAATTAGTGCCATGTCACTCCAATAGTCAAAAAAGACTAGAACAAATTCATGAAAAACAATTTAATTTTGTCGAATAGGCGCTTGAAAAGACCGCCTTCTTCAACATTTTCTAGGGCAACAACGTCTTTTTCTAACAACACAGCAGAGTCAGACGCCACCACCAATTTACCCAATACATCCCCAACTGAGATAGGAGCTTCTAGATCAGGAGTTAGATCAAGAGACGCCGTAATAGAGTCATCTTGTTGACGCGGCATAGTGACCAGCACATCCTCAGCAAAACCTACTTGTACTGTATCTTGACTACCACCCCATACTTTCGCAGCATTTAAGGATTGACCTGCGCTGTATAGCTTACGAGTTTCGTAATAACGGAAACCGTAATTTAACAATTTTTGTGATTCTGCCGCACGTGCTTCATCAGAGCTGGTGCCCATCACAACGGTAATTAAACGTGTACCGTTTCGCACCGCTGACGCAGCCAAGCAATAACCTGCCTCTTCTGTATGACCTGTTTTCAAACCGTCTACCGTTTTATCACGCCATAATAAGCGATTGCGATTTGGCTGTTTTATGTTGTTATAAGTAAAGCTCTTTTCCGAGTACATGCGATAATTTTCAGGGAATTGCAAAATAGTCGCTCGGGAAAGCAATGCTAAGTCATGAGCACTGGAGTAATGCTGCTCAGACGGCAAGCCTGTTGCATTCATAAAACGACTGTTTTTCATGCCCAACAGTTGAGCATGTTGATTCATTAAGTCTGCAAAAGCGGACTCACTACCAGCAACATGTTCAGCTGCTGCCACACTAGCATCATTACCCGACTGAATAATGATACCTCGCATAATGTCTTCTAAACTGACCTGAGTTCCCTCGCGAATAAACATTCGAGAACCACCCATGCGCCATGCTTTCTCACTAACGCTCACAAGATCTGACATGGCCAAATTACCACGAGCAAGCTCATACTCGACGATGTAGGCAGTCATCAGTTTTGTCAAACTGGCTGGTGGATAAGGTCGATCAGCGTTTTTCTCCACCAGAATCTCACCCGTATAGGCATCCATTAATATATAGCTGCTGGCAGATAATTGAGGAGGCGCAGGAATTAAAGCTGGCGCTGCAAAAAGCGGATTAGTCACCAAACTCATAATGATAGAAAAGATAACAAGAAATTTTTTCATTCTTAATAAAGCCGTTTGTTAAAAATGTTAAGGGATGATACTAGAGCACGGTGTTAATCTCTAGCCCAATTGAAATTACTCTGCCAGCAAAGCAACCCTGACTGGGCGCCCAAATCCACCTTGCTCGAGTTGATTCTGCCATGATAATAAATCATCGCCATCTTTATAGGGACCTAACAGCACTTTATAAAGGCCATCTTGTGAATAATTTACGCTAACTTTAATTTCAGCATCATACACTTCTAAAAGACGATTCTTTAAATTTTGGGCAGATGACTCAGCAGCAAAGGCACCGACTTGCAAATGGGAAAATACAGCAGGGGAAGGAGCTGTGGGGGTAGCAGTTGAAACGGCGGCACTCGCTACAACAGGTACTAGAGCAGGCTCACTAGCTGGAGCTGGAACTGACGCTGGTGCAGATTGAACTGCATACACTTGACCTTTATTAGGCGTAATAGCCTCTACACGAACTCTAGCCAGTCCTTTTTTATGATAGTCCAATCGCACTGCGGCTGCGTATGACAAATCGATTAAGCGGTCACCGTGAAAAGGCCCTCTATCGTTAACACGTACGATCACACTGCGTTGGTTATCTAAATTGGTCACTTTCAAATACGTTGGTATAGGAAGAGACTTATGGGCAGCAGAGAATGCATACATGTCATAAATTTCTCCGTTTGAAGTTTTGTGGCCATGAAACTTCTTACCATACCAAGAAGCTGTTCCCTGAGCGGTATACCCTACAGCGGAATCCATTACCCAATACTTTTTTCCCCATACTTCATAGGGGCTTTTATTTCCTCCCCGACTCTTAGCTTCCCACTTAGGAACCAAGTCAGGCAGATGGTCTACATCCACATCATCAGATGGGCCATGGTCCTGCAAAATAGTATAACGGCCACCCCCTGAAGCTTTATCGTAGTCAATATCATCCTTACCAAGCACATGTTTGGTACTCATACAGCCACTGAGAGCCAGTGAAGACAGGACACATAGCGCCACCAGGTAATTAGTTTTGAGCATGATTTTTTATCTTTTCTGACAATTCAAATACCGACATGGCATAACGACGACTGGGATTATAGTCCATCACGGTAAAAAAGTTTTCGTAAGCAAGCCAGTAACTCACTTCATCTTCTGCAGTGCGCAAAGACAAAAGGCCTGCCGCATCGTTTTCAAACGTCTGGGTTGGTAAAACATGATAATGCGACCAGTCAGACACGCTAAACAATGGTGCTCGACCATGGTTTATTTTATCTTTTAATGACTTTATATCTCCCTTTATCATGGCATTAATATAAGCGGGTTTGCCGGTTTGCCAACCGTGATGCTGCAAGTAGTTCGCAATACTGCCAATCGCATCAGCAGCAGAACGCCATAAATCAACTTCGCCGTCTTGATCATAGTCAATAGCAAGTGATCGATAATTACTTGGCATAAATTGGGTCATCCCCATAGCGCCACTGTAAGACCCTTTAGTTTGCCCGATCTCCCAGCCTTGCTCTCTTACCAATAATAGATAAGCTTTTAGCTCACTTTGAAAAAATGTCTTACGGCGAGGATAATCAAACGCCAAAGTCGTTAAAGATGTAAAAACATCACGAGACCCAGTGATGCGGCCATAAAAGGTTTCCACCCCCATCAAGGCAACAATAACATTGGCATCAACGCCAAACTCTTGTTCCGCTTTTTGTAGCCAAGCACCATGTTGTTGAGCAAACTTAACACCAGCTTGCGCCCTGTCTTGAGAGACAAAACGTGTTTTATATTCATAATAAGGAGTAATTTGTTCTGGTTGATTATTCGATTTTTGAATAACCTTTGGTCGCACTTTGATTAATGAAAAAGCGGTTTGCAATTGCTGTTCATCATATTGATACTCTTCAACCATCATGTCGATGAAAGCTTGAACTTCTGGATTCGCCCCATACGAAGCCGCTTTTGTAGCTGGCTTATCTTTTAACAATGTCTTACTCACCCCTTCGTGAATGGGGGTCGACGTTTGATCTATTGCCGCACTAGTGCATGCACTTAGGCTAACGGCTAATGCTACCCAAATCAGCTGTTTCATTATCTCGCCCTCTTATGAGTTTGAATTGACATCAGTATACCGAAAGTTGCCATGATAGTAATAATGGATGTACCCCCATAACTAACTAAAGGAAGAGGTACCCCCACTACAGGCAAAATTCCTGAAACCATACCAATATTAACAAACAAATAAACGAAGAAGGTCAGGGTCAAACTGCCTGCCAACAAACGAGCATAATTGTCCTCTGCTGTAGCAGAAATATATAAGCCGCGAGCAATCACCAAAAGATACGCAAACAATAAGACACAACAACCTAACAGACCAAACTCCTCAGCCAATACCGCAATAATAAAATCAGTGTGACTTTCAGGCAAAAAGTCCAACTGGGCTTGGGTGCCTTCCAGCCAACCTTTGCCATATACACCACCAGAACCGATGGCTGTCTTAGATTGTATAATATTCCAACCCGATCCTAATGGATCACTCTCTGGATTTAAAAAGGTTAAGACTCGCTGACGCTGATAATCATGCATTACCTGCCACAAGCTATAGCCAGCCACAGGAGCCAGCGCAGCAGCCCCCAATATATAGCGCCACCCCAGCCCAGCTAAAAACAACACAAACAGCCCGGACACTGCCACCAACAATGAAGTTCCTAAATCAGGCTGTTTGGCAATCATTAATACTGGCACTAACACCAGCACTAACACCACGCCAATTTGTTTTAAAGTGGGTGGCAAATGACGCTCTGAAAAGTACCAAGCAATCATCATAGGCATGGCAATTTTCATAATTTCAGAAGGCTGAAATCGCAAACCACCGGGCAACGGCAACCAGCGCTGGGCCCCTTTCGCCCCAACACCAAATAAGAGCACTCCAATCAACATGGAGACTAGGATTAAGAAGAACAAAGGCGACAAACGGCGCAGGTACTTTGGTGGTAATTGGGCTAACATCAAACAGACACCAAAACCAATCGCCAAACGTAGCACCTGCCTTTCGACCATAGCAACATCTTGCCCAGAGGCAGAATAAAGTACAAATAAACCGCCACTGATCAAAAGAAGTAAAGAGCACAGAAGTAGGACATCAATATGCGTTAAACGCCATAAACGAGCGTTCGTAAAAGAGACAAACCTCCTGTATAGGTTATCCTCCATCTGCGTCCACCTTTAAATAATCGTATTTGCTGGGATATTTACCCGTTAAATAAGCATCGAACAATTGTTTGCTTAAATCAGCAGGTTTAGAACTACTGCCCCCGTTTTCGAAAATCGCGAAGACAGATATCTTAGGTTTGTCTGCAGGGGCAAAGCCCACAAACAAGGCGTGATCATGAAGGCGCTTCTCAAGCTTATCGGCCTCATACTCTTGGTCTTCTTGCAAACTAAATACCTGGCCTGTACCGGTTTTTCCCGCTATGCGGTAGTCCGTTCCACGCAGGCGACGAGCTGTACCACGAGGATCAGTAATGACTTTCTCCATCGCTTTCACCATGCGCTGCCAGTTACGTTGATTTTTTAAAACCACGTCTTCACCACGAGGATCTTGCTCAAATTGCGCCGGTTCGGAATCAATAGTTCGAGCTAAGCGAGGTTTATAATATGCACCTTGGTTCGCTAAAATATTTGTCGCTGAGGCAATCTGCATGGGGGTTGCCACCATGAACCCCTGACCTATCCCGACATTGACCGAGTCTCCAGGATACCAAGGCTCATTGTATTTGGCTTTTTTCCATTCATTAGAAGGCAACAGACCTGAACTCTCACCATTAAGGTCTAAAACCACCCGTTGACCAAAGCCAAAGCGAGTCAGAAAGTTATGGATAGGCGTAATGCCCATTTTATTCGCCAGTTGGTAATAATATGTATCTACCGACTCAATAATTGAGCGTTCAAGATCGATCCATCCATGACCTGTTCTTAACCAATCACGATATCGCCGTCCACCTGGATTGATTTGATAATAGCCTTGTGCATAGTAGCGCTCTTGCCAACTGGAAAAACCATAATCTAGCCCCGCCAATGCCATGAAAGGCTTGATGGTCGATGCTGGAGGGTAACCACCTCTTAATGCGCGGTTAAACAAAGGTAGGTCTTTAGACTCACGCAGGCTAGAATAATCTTTGTAAGAGATACCACGCACGAACAAGTTCGGGTCAAAACCAGGCTTTGAAACCATTGCCAATACGCCCCCTGTGACAGGGTCCATGGCAATGACTGCACCACGATAGTCTCCTAATAGATCATAGGCGTATTGTTGCAAGCGGGCATCCAAATGCAACTGAATGTCTTTGCCTGGCGTCGGATTTTGCCGATCAACTTCCGACATGATTCGTCCACGAGCATTCACTTCAACCGTACTGATGCCGGTTTTACCGAACAAAGTATCTTCGTAAAAACCTTCTATGCCCGTTTTACCAATAAACAAAGCCCCTTGATAGGCGTCTTCGTCTACACGCTCTAAATCTTTTGCGGTAATGCGGCCCACATAACCTATGGCATGAGCAAAGGCTTCCCCATAAGGATAGTAACGGGTTAACTGAGCTTGAACTTGTACACCATCAAAGCGATACAGGTCCACCGATACCCGAGCCCACTCTTCATCCGTTAATTGCGACTTTAACGTAATTGGCTGGTAAGGACGGCGATAAGATTGGCGCTTTTTATGAAACTGTTCCCACTGGGCATCCGTGATGTCTAGCACTTTTGACAAGGCAGTTTGCAAAGCAGCCATATCTTTCACCCGCTCAGGGGTAACCGTTAAACTATGAATAGGTCGGTTATCCGCAAGTACTAAGCCATTTCGATCATAAATGAGCCCCCTAGGTGGCTGCTCAGTCACCAGCATCAAACGGTTTTTATCTGCTCGGGTTTGATACAGATCATATTCAATAACTTGTAGATACACTAAACGGCTGACCAGGACTCCCACCAGAATAAGCACTAAGATAGCCGCAACAATTACTCGAGATTGAGTTATGGCCTTTTCTTGTGAATAGTTTCGAAACTTCTGATGGGGGCGGTTCAAGGGAATTGCCTATCTATGATAAGGGTGGTTATTCATCAATGTCCAAGCTCGGTAGATCTGCTCTGCCAACATGATACGTACCATAGGGTGCGGTAAAGTCAGCCGAGAAAGCGACCACAGCTGATCTGCTTTGGCACTACACCTTGGGTCTAAGCCATCTGGGCCACCCACTAACAAGCTGACATTGTAACCCTCCATGCGCCAGTCTTGGGTTTGTTCAGACAGTTGTTCTGTGGACCACTCTTTACCTAACACTTCCATTGCAATGACTTTATCGCCAGAGGGAATAGCCTCCAACATTGCATCGCCTTCTTTACGAATTGCTTTCGCTATATCCGTGTTTTTGCCACGCGGTGCCATGGGCAACTCCACCAATTCTAGTGAAAAATCACGGGGTAAGCGCTTGGCATAATCCTCATATCCCTGCTCAACCCATTTTGGCATTTTTGTACCAATTGCAATTAAGCGTATACGCATGATCGTCCCTTACAGAGCTTCCGGCTTAATGTCCCACAGCTTTTCAAGATCGTAAAACGCTCTCGCTTCTTCTGTCATTACATGAACAACCACATCGTGCAGATCAATCAAAATCCAATCGCTAGACATACCACGACCTTCACTTCCTAAGGGTTGCAAACCATTTTGCTTAAGGTGTTCAACAACGTTCTGACCAAGACCTTGCACATGGCGTTTAGACGTACCGGTACAGATCACCATAAAATCCATCATGTCAGTATGTTGACTCACATTCAGTACAGTGATCTTATCCCCTTTTACTTCTTCCAGAGACTCTACAGCTAAAGCTAAGATTTCTTCACCAGCAAGTTGTGGTTGACTCATAAGTTTCTTTATTCCTATTGATATAAATTATTGTCACAAATATATTTTTGCACGGGTTCGGGCAACAGGTAGGCAATCGATGATGACTCACGGTGCAGCGAACGTATCATACTTGACGAAATCCCCAGTGGGGTTAATGTTTTCATTAATATTCGACCAGCAGGCGCGCATTGTAACTCAGCGATAGACAGGGCACGACTCTTTTCACACAGCTCACTCAGTTCAGTGATCAAATCTGGCTCCCAACCAGGCCTTGAGACCACTAATATATGAGCGTAGTCCAAGAGTTTTTGCCAATTCTGCCAAGTGGGTAAAGACAGAAAGCTGTCCATCCCCAATACCATCACGATAGGGTGTGATACACCAACCTCTTGACGAATGGAAGCAAGCGTATCAATGGTATAACTGGGCCCTGAGCGTAAAATTTCACGATCATCTACTTGCAAACGTGCATCGCTACTGATGGCCATTTTCACCATGGTTAGGCGTTGCTGTGCAGAAACACTAGGTCGTCCTTTGTGCACCGGCTGAAAACAAGGAATCAGTTTTAATTGCTCAAAACCATATAGGTCTAATATTTCAACAGCGGTTCTCAGATGGCCATTATGGATAGGATCGAATGTCCCTCCCATAATGGCCAAGCCAGTTGAGTTTCGGCTGCCAGATAAATCATTAGCCTTAGTTGTCACGGGTATGACCATCACCTAACACAATAAATTTTTGGCTCGTCAAACCAATTAACCCAACTGGACCACGGGCATGAATTTTATCGGTTGAAATGCCAATTTCAGCGCCAAAACCATATTCAAACCCATCAGCAAAGGCTGTCGAAGCATTAACCATCACAGAGGAAGAGTCTACCTCGGTCATAAAATCACGGCTTTTCGTGTAGTTTTGGCTGACAATAGCGTCCGAATGATGGGAACCATAAAAATTGATGTGCTCAATAGCCTGAGCCATAGATTCAACGACTTTTATCGACAACTTAGGCGCCAAGTACTCGGTAAACCAATCTTCTTCAGTGGCTAATGCGGCTGAAGATAAAACACCCTTGGCTTGCTCACATACGAAGAGCTCCACGCCTTTTTCTTCAAGAGAAGAAGCAAGCTTTGGCAATATTTCTTGAGCGACGGCTTTATGTACTAAGAGGGTTTCCATTGCATTGCAAACACCATAACGACGAGTTTTAGCATTCATAGCAATAGCAAAGGCTTTTTCCAAGTCCGCTTCATCGTCTATGTAAACATGGCAATTGCCATCTAAATGCTTAATCACTGGCACCTTCGCATCTTCACTGATACGAGCAATCAGCCCTTTGCCACCACGTGGCACAATGACATCCACATACTCAGGCATGGTGATCAAACGCCCCACAGCTTCTCTATCCACCGTATTAATCACCTGCACAGCATCCTCAGGAAGCCCCGCTATCGCCAGACCTTTGCGCACAGCCTCAGCAATGGCTTGATTTGAGTAAAAGGCTTCTGAGCCGCCACGCAAAATCGTTGCATTACCTGATTTAAGACAAAGGCTAGCAGCATCAATCGTCACATTCGGACGCGACTCATAAATAATACCCACCACACCTAATGGCACGCGCATTTGCCCTCTTTGAATGCCTGACGGCAAAAACACCATATCGGAAATCTCACCGATAGGGTCTGGCAAGCTCGCCACTTGTTTCAGCCCTTCAATCATGCCGTCAATACGCTTATCATCTAATAGTAAGCGCTCAAGCAGCGGTGTATCTAAGCCTTTTTGCTGACCATTAACAATGTCCTTTTGATTCTCTTCGATCAACTGGGGTCGAGCGACCTCAAGCGCTTCAGCCATAGCAAAAAGAGCGGCATTTTTCTGCTCTGTTGATGCTTTTGCCAATAATCGCGAAGCTGCACGAGCCTGCTTACCCACTTGATTCATATAGTTATCTAAAGACATATTACTTCTCTAATTAAATAAAACCACGGCCAAAGTAAAAAAGTCGCCGACTAAAACTTAATGCCAGTATAATAACACATTATTTTCAAGCCATTAGAGTTGTTTACAAGAAATGAGCCAAGCTTCTAACACGGAATCAAGCTATCCGTTTAAACCCATTGGAATAGTACATTCTTGCTATAAAGAAAAATTCGGTATTCCTAGGCAACCGGGCCTTGTGACTCAAGCAACAGGCCACATAGAACTCCTCCCTCCCTATAATCGCTTAGATGTTTTAGACGGGTTGAGTGACTTTTCACACATTTGGATTCAATTTATTTTTCACGCCTGCTTACAAGACAAGTGGAAAGCAAAAGTCAGACCCCCGCGCCTTGGGGGCAAAAAAAAGGTTGGTGTGTTTGCCAGTCGCACTACTCATCGCCCAAACCCAATAGGCCTATCTGTCGTAAAGCTAGGCAAGATCACAAATCACAATGACAAAATATTAATTGAACTACAGGGCGCTGATCTGTTAGATGGCACACCTGTGTTAGACATCAAACCTTATTTACCCTACGCAGACCAAATAAGCCATGCCAGCGGCGGCTTTGCTCCTAGTGCATCTCATACTAAAGAAGTGCGCTTTAGCCCAATCGCATTAGAACAATGTCATTCTCACCAATCTCACTGTCCTGGTAATTTAAAAGAGCTGATCGTTGAAGTAATCAGCCAAGACCCTCGCCCCGCCTACTTACAAGAACAGACAGGACGAATTCATGGTAACCGCTTATGGCACCTGAACATCACATGGCAGGCACGCCAGGATCACATAGAAATCATTGAAATCACTCCATATTAAAAAAGGCGATATTGATTCCTCAATATCGCCTTCGTCTAATCCAAATAGGCTTAGCCGATTATTTCACCGTCTTCACGGGAAATAGCAATTACACTTGAGCGCGGCATGCTGCCGTTTGGCCAAGTTGAGTTACCCTTCTCTCCTGGGTGCTGAACACTGACAAACATAGTTGATCGGTCAGCACTCCATGCTGCGCCAGTAATCTCACACTCTTTAGGACCTACCAAGAAACGCTTAATTTCGCCTGTTTCAGGATCAGCAACCAGCATTTGGTTGTTACCCTGACCAGCAAAGCCCTTTTCATTCGAGTAGTTACCGTCTGTTTGAATCCACAACAAACCACGCTGATCAAACTTCAAGCCATCTGGTGAATTAAACATGTTATCTTGATTCACATTACTTGAACCAGCATTGGCATCATCATATACCGCAGGGTTACCGGCCAAAACAAACAAATCCCAGTTAAAAGCCTGTGCAGTATGGTCTTGATTCGCTGGACGCCAGCGAACTATCTGACCAAAGTTATTTTTAACACGAGGGTTAGGGCCTTCAGCTGGCGTTTCATCACCACCGGCATTCGGCTTAACACCACGGTTCTTGTTATTTGTTAACGCACAGTAAACCTCAGCCTTAACAGGGTTAGAAGCAACCCATTCTGGGCGATCCATTGTTGTTGCACCAACTTTAGAAGCCGCTAGGCGAGTATAAATTGCAATTTCTGCCTCTGTCATACCGGTAGTCGCTGGCGTTAACGCCAACCATTCACCCGTATTATCGTCGTTAAATTTCGCAACATACAAGGTACCTTCTTCAAGCAGGTCTTGGTTGTTACCACCGACTACAAACTTATGTTTGGACACAAAACGGTAAAGAAATTCGCCACGCTCATCATCTCCAAGATAAACCACAACATGACCATTTGCCGCCACCTCTACTTCCGCATTTTCATGCTTAAAACGACCTAGGGCAGTACGCTTCTTAGGACGAGCAGTTGGATTTAAAGGATCAATCTCTACAACATAACCTGCACGGTTCGGCTCTTGAGGGTCTTTAGAAAGATCAAATCGAGAATCCGCCATTGCCCACTTGTATCCCCAGTCTTTATGACTGATACCGTAACGTTTCATTTGCGGTGTTAATGGGAAGTTCGCGTTACTTGATGAGAAGTAACCGTTGAAATTCTCTTCACAAGCAAGGTAAGTACCCCAAGGCGTTTGACCATTACCACAGTTGTTCCAAGTACCTTTCGCCAATACACCTTCTGGATCCGCTTTCGTTTTAAGCAGCTCATGACCACGCGCAGGCCCCGTGATATCCATTTCAGTATCCACTGTAATACGGCGGTTAAACTCTGAATCTTTAACAATATGCCATTGACCAGCTGTACGAGCGACCTCTACGACACTAACACCATGAGCGGCCTTACTTTTACGAATATCATCCGCTGTCGTTGGTACACCACCATCACGGTTTACGTGTAATGTTTTAAGATTGGTGTATTCGTTGTTAACACACAGAATCTGACGACCATTGTGTGAAAACAGTGCCATTCCATCACAATGATCACCGAAAGACATCTCTTGAGAAGATCCTGTTCCACCAGTTGATTCATTAAACTCTGGCGCATTTGAGAACAATGGCTCACCCCAAGAAGCTAATACTTCCCACTTATAACCAGCAGGCACTGTTACGGTGTCTTGTGCGTTGGCCTGCACCATATCAAAAGCAAGGCGAGTCATATCCATACCAGAATCGGCTAAGGCTTTGCTCGCCGCAAGAGTCGTTGACCCCATAACAAAGGCCGTTGCACCAACAGCTGCACCACCACTTAGAAAACCACGGCGTGACACCATTCTTTTGGCCGTTTCTTCAAACTCCACCATTTCTGGTGCAGGACGTACTAACTCATCGTGCTCATCAAAGCCCATTACTGTCTCTTGCTTAACTGGCATTACATTGTCCTCTGAATTAAAAATATAACGAGATCATTCCAGCTTTCCACCACTAGAAATCATCTAAACAGGATTATTAGGCCAAACTAAGATGACGATAAAATGTTTTTTACATGACAATTAAAAGTCACTTTTATGAAACATAATAACGGCCACAATTTTGCAATATTGAAGTGAGTTACATAAACTGAACATTATTAGCTTGCGAGAGCATAAAATGAATAAGAAGCAATTTCTAAAAACCTACCAATCTGTTCAGACATTAAAAAAACCTAACAACGTAGAAAGTAAGCAAGAAAAGCCCCTTTATCGCAGCTTACAAGATGAGCGCCTAATAAAAGAAATGCATTATGCTAAATTCTTGAACAACCAGAATAAAATCCAGCAAAACAAAGAGTTCAGAAGCTTGGTTGAAAAAGAAGAATGGGATGAGGACGATATAAAGACACTTCTGAAAAGCTTAAACAACTAACCAGAGTCTATACCCAGAGTTATCCACACATTATATGTATAAATTTCCTGTCAATCACTTAACAAAAATTGATGGAAAAAAGATAAAAAAAAGCGGACCCGAAAGTCCGCTTTTTACACAAGTCAAAAACTGAGCAAAACTTAGTTTTGGTTTTCTAGTTGCGCTTTAATTAGGTCACCGATAGTAGTTGGACCATTTGCAGTTGCTTCAGCCTGCTGCTTCTCAGAGTGAGACTTAAGCGCCGCTTTTTCTTCAGTTGCATCTTTCTGCTTGATAGAAAGAGTGATAGTGCGAGCTTTACGATCAACATTAATGATCGCAGCTTCAACAGCTTCACCTTCTTTCAATACAGCGCTTGCATCTTCAACACGATCACGGCTGATTTCAGATACTTTAAGAGTCGCTTCAACACCTTCCGCTAGAGCAACAACCGCTCCTTTCGCATCAACAGAAGCAACAGTACCAGAAACAACAGCACCCTTGTCGTTTTCAGCAACGTAAGCTAAGAAAGGATCTTCTTCTAGTTGCTTAACACCTAGAGAGATACGCTCACGTTCAGCATCGATAGACAATACAACCGTTTCTAGCATATCGCCTTTCTTGTATTGACGTACGGCTTCTTCGCCAGCTTCGTCCCAAGATAGATCAGATAGGTGAACCAAACCATCAATGCCACCGTCCAAACCAATGAATACACCAAAGTCAGTGATAGACTTGATAGCACCAGAGATTTTGTCGCCCTTGTTGAAAGAAGTAGCAAACTCTTCCCATGGGTTCATTGTACATTGCTTGATACCCAAAGAAATACGACGACGCTCTTCGTCGATATCAAGAACCATAACCTCAACTTCGTCGCCAATTTGAACAACTTTAGATGGGTGGATATTCTTGTTAGTCCAGTCCATTTCAGAAACGTGAACAAGACCTTCAACACCTTCTTCTAACTCAGCAAAACAACCGTAGTCAGTAAGGTTAGTAACACGTGCAGTTACTTTAGTGTTTTCTGGGTAGCGAGCTTTGATAGCAACCCATGGATCTTCACCTAGTTGCTTAAGACCTAGGGATACACGGTTACGCTCACGGTCGAACTTAAGTACTTTAACATCGATTTCATCACCAACAGCAATGATTTCGCTTGGGTGCTTAATACGCTTCCAAGCCATATCAGTGATGTGTAGAAGACCATCAACACCACCAAGATCAACGAATGCACCGTAATCAGTAAGGTTCTTAACGATACCTTTAACTTCTTGACCCTCTTCAAGAGAAGCAAGTAGTGTTTCACGCTCAGCGCTGTTAGTCGCTTCCATAACGGCACGACGAGATACAACAACGTTGTTACGTTTTTGATCAAGCTTGATAAGTTTGAACTCTAGATCCACACCTTCCAAGTGAGACGTATCGCGGATTGGGCGAACATCTACCAAAGAACCAGGTAGGAAAGCACGGATGTTAGCGATATCAACTGTGAAACCACCTTTCACTTTACCGTTGATCACACCGTTAACGATGGCACTTTCTTCGTAGGCTTTTTCAAGAACAGCCCAAGTTTCAGCGCGTTTCGCTTTTTCGCGAGACAATTTAGTCTCACCAAAACCATCTTCAACAGCATCAAGTGCAACTTTAACTTCGTCACCGATGTTAACGTTGAACTCACCACTTTCCGTTAGGAACTGAGAACGAGGAATTACGCCTTCAGATTTAAGACCTGCATGAACAGTTACCCATTCGCTATCGATGTCAACAACGATACCAGTAACAATTGAGCCTGGCGCCATTTCTACGCTTTGTAGGCTTTCTTCAAACAGTTCTGCGAAGCTTTGAGTCATTGTATTTCCTATATAAATGGCCTATAAAACAACTAGGCCGTAACCATATCACCAGCAAATATGGGTCAATTTTAATGAAAAATGCAATGTGGTTTTGCTGGCCCCACATTGGCTAAAATAAAATCCGGCTGAGTATAGCACATTTTGCGAGCAAAAAAAGAACAGCTTAAGCAAATCCAGCCTTTACCGTTTCGGCAAAGATCATTTCGACTACCTGTTCGATGGACAAGTTTGTGCTATCGATTACCAGGGCACCAGCCGCAGGCACTAGAGGGGCTACTGTTCGGTTAGCGTCACGCTCATCTCGCTCTTTAATAGTGCTAACTAGAGCATCAAAATCTACTTCATCGCCTTTTGCTTGCAATTGCAGCATGCGGCGTTGAGCCCTCTCTTCTGCCGATGCAGTTAAAAATATTTTTATAGGGGCAGAAGGAAACACAATGGTCCCCATATCACGACCATCTGCCACCAAACCTGGCTCCTGTGCAAAATCGCGCTGACGCAATAACAACCCTTCTCTTACTTCTGGAATAGCTGCCAACTTAGAAGCATTATTACCCACCTCTTCTGTGCGAATTGCCTGTGTAACGGCCTCCCCCTCAAGAACAATCTCTACCTTATTCTCGGCTTTAGGAATAAATTGAATGTCCAAATGCTCCGCCAGTACCTTGAGGGAGTCCACCTCATCTAAACACATACCATGATGGGACACGGCCAACGCCAATAGTCGATACAAAGCCCCACTATCAAGAATATTCCAGCCTAACTTTTCCGCCACCAATTGGCTTACTGTTCCCTTCCCGGCGCCACTTGGGCCATCTATCGTAATCACCGGAGATTGGTTAATCATACAACTACCTCTTAAAATACTATTGCGCAGGTGCGCAACGAAAACCTAATTCTTCTGAGCGGTTCGTCAACTCATTAAATTCTTCCAATAACGCCTGACAATCGCGCACTAGGGTAACTTCTCTACTTCGGACACCAACGGCCAACATAGCCAGCCCCACATAAATATCACCAGCACAATCTAGATCCCCACCTTCAGGCAGGCCACCGCAGACAATAAGCGTATCTTGTTCATACGAGCATTTAATCTTCATGTGCTTAAGCGCATCCACTAAATCTTGCACTCTATCTTCGTAAACGTAAGACAAATTACGAATACCTTTTATTCGGCTCTCACCTTTAGCATAAGCCGCGGCCACACAAATAAACGGCAAATACTTACACCAACGCGCTGTTTGCTCAGCAGAAAGCACAAAACCTTTGAGTGGAGAAAAAGCAACCTTCATGCCACTGCCACCTGCTTTGTATTGAGCACTCTGAACCGTTAAAGGCACGCCAGCATAATGTAAAAATTCATTAAAAGTACTCTCTGAGAACGCACTGCAAGCATTTTTCACGAGTAAATTTGAGCCTGGAGACAAAGTGGCTAATAAACTAAAAAAAGCCAATAAATCTGCATCTGCTGGCAAATCTACGTCATTCGCCAACCAAGAACCAGGGTTAAACATCCGCCCAACTATGTTTATGCCGAAATGGGCAAACAAACCTAAATCCGCCGACAAACCTGGCATATTATCGGGTATACAATAAGAGCTTTGAGCAAAGTTAGCCGCCAATAGAGTCGCTGTTGTCATTTTTTCGGAGCGCGCACTTGGAGACACCTCAAGCACCTCAAAAGAGTTAGACCGAATAAAAACAGGCAGACAATCCGCATCCGCACTTTCTACTTGCGCCCCCATTCCTTTCAGCAACCCTAGCAGATCCGTAAAAGGGGTCGTGGACAAAGCGTCATCGCCACACACAGCAACACTAAAGTTTTGCCCCGCCAACACTGGCAATAAGACATACAAAGTTTCAACAGAGTCATGCACATTAATAGCTGCTATAGGCTCGCGCAACCCCGTTTTACCAACACCACGAATACGCAATTGGTTCGCAGACATCTCATCGATTACCACCCCCATATCTCGCAACGCTTGTATCGTAATACGCACATTGCCAGCAATGTTAATATTGCTTAGTAACGTATTACCCTCACTCAGGGCCGCCATTGTAATTGCTTTATGTGACAAAAATCTGTCGCCAGGCAAAGACACCTCACCTTTAATGGAGGTGGCAGGTGACACCGCTAGATTTATTTGCTTAGGATCTTTAGTAGAGCGCGCACCTGTACGTTGTTCCAGCAACCGTAAAAAGTGATCACGTGCGGATTTAGCACGAGTAAAGACACCGAACATGCTAGCACCATCGCCCTCTTCAATGGCTTTCCTCATGACTTGCAGACGATCGGTGAATTGATCTAGAGTTGCTAATGTCGCGTCTTTATTCGCTAAAAAAACATCTCGCCACATTACAGGATCACTGGATGCAATGCGCGTAAAATCTCTAAAACCGCCTGCTGCAAATTTAAACACATCTTGGCTACGCGAACTGTTAGCTAGGGCATCAACCAAGGTGTAAGCCAGCAAATGAGGCAAATGACTGGATGATGCCAACACATGGTCATGATGCTCTACATCCATACTAACCACGTCTGCACCAACGGCTTGCCACAACCTATGTAGGCGATCTAACAGCACAGGGTCACTTTCAGAACTTGGGGTTACTATGGCCATGTGCTGTTCGAACAAGTGTGGATTGGCGGCTAACACGCCACTCTTTTCTGCGCCTGCAATAGGGTGACCGGGGATAAAGTTATCCGGCAAAGCGCCAAATACACGAACGGCCGCCTGCACAACACTCCCTTTGGTAGAACCTGCGTCAGTTAAAAGCGTTGTCGCCTTTAAAAGGGGCTTTAACACCTCTAACACCGATTCCATTGCTCGGACTGGAGTTGCTAAGAAGATAACGTCCATTTTTTCAACAAATTCAGCCGTCAGTTCTGCAGGGTAGTCAATCACGCCATTAGCAACACCCAGCGCCAACTCCCCTTCTCGACGATCAACGCCATATAAAGTCGCTAATCCTTGATCCTTCAGCGACTTCGCAAAAGAGCCACCTATCATACCAAGACCCACGATCATGACATTGCCAAATTTTTTCACACCAACTTTCCTTTTTACTTCAATTTCAGGCAGAACAGTGTGCTGTTAAAGCACCGCAATAGGGTAAGAACCCAATACTTTCACTTCCGAAGCACGTTCATACAGCTCATTAATAACAGCTTGGCTTTGGGTATCCTGATAGTGACCATAAAAGTCGATGTAAAAAATATAACCCCAGCGACTCATGAGTGAAGGACGAGTCTCCAAACGGGTCATATCAAGATTGTGTCGCTCGAAAGCTTCCAATAGGCGATACAAGGCACCCGGCTCATTTTTCGCACTAATTAGCAAAGAAGTTTTGTCCTTACCGCTGGCTGGAACATCCTGATTGCCAACAATCAGAAAACGCGTGGTATTGTCTGGTCTATCTTCAATGTTAGCTGAATGCTTAACTAAGCCATACATTTCACTCGCAACCTCGCCCGCTATCGCCGCAACCGCACGCCCTGAACGACCCGCTTCAGCAACCAAACGAGCAGCTTCAGCATTGGAACTTACTGCCACACGCTCTGCATGAGGCCAATAACGATCTAACCAAGAACGGCACTGAGCCAAAGATTGCTGATGCGAATAAATGTGTGTTACATCATCTGCATCAATATTAGGGCTAACCAGCAAGTGATGATGGATTCTTACCTCAACTTCACCGCATATCTTTAACTGAGAATCTCGAAAGCTGTCCAAGGTATGGTTAACAACGCCCTCTGTGGAGTTTTCTACAGGTACCACACCGTAATTGGCCGCCCCAGACTCAACCTCACGAAACACCTCATCAATCGCTGCCATTGGCGCACTGACAATAGAATGACCAAAATGTTTGAGAGCCGCTTGTTGGGTAAAAGTCCCCTCAGGTCCTAAAAAGGCGATGCGCATTGGCTTTTCAAGTGCCAAACAAGAAGACATGATTTGACGAAACACTTTCGCCATCTCTTCATTACCTAAAGGCCCTTCATTACGCTCCATAACACGGCGCAATACCTGCGCCTCACGCTCAGGGCGGTAAAACACGGCGGAATCAGCACCTTGATCACGCATTTTTACTTCTGCCACTTTCTCAGCACAACGCGCTCTCTCATTGATCAATGACTGAATTTGCGAATCGATGAAGTCAATACGATCACGCAATAATGGCAAGGTATCGGGTACTTGAGGTTTCTTTTCAGTCATAGGTTTATCCGTGTTGTTTTTCAAAAGCAGCCATAAATTCAATCAGTGCATCGACACCCGCTAGCGGCATGGCATTGTAAATGCTTGCACGCATGCCTCCCACCGAACGATGGCCTGCTAGTGTTCTAAGACCGGCGGCCTCGGACTCAGCCAGGAACAATGCTTCCAACGACTCATTCGCCAAAATAAAAGGCACGTTCATTCTTGAGCGATATTTCACATCAATAGGGTTGGAATAAAAGGCACTCTGATCAATAAAGTCATACAGTCGACGGGCTTTTTCGATATTAACCTGCTCCACCGCCTCTACACCACCTTGAGACTCTAGCCACTCAAACACCAAATCCGCTAAATAGATAGCAAAAGTAGGCGGGGTATTAATCATAGAGTCATTTGCAGCCAAGTTAGCAAAATTCCAAGTAGAAGGTAACGAGTCGGCACTTCTGCTCAATAAGTCTTTACGGATAATAACAATGACCACACCCGCAGGACCAACATTCTTCTGAGCGCCCGCATAGATTAAGCCATATTGGCTAACATCAATCTTGCGCGACAAAATAGTAGAAGAAAGATCCGCCACAATCGGCAAGTCTGTATCCGGTAGATGATCAAATTCCAAACCACCAATGGTCTCATTTGGCGTGATATGAAGATAAGCCGCATCCGCGTCCAGTTGTGATGAATCCACCTCAGGGACAGTGAGGTACCCCCCCTCTTTAGAGGAGCCCACTAGGTTCACCTTGGTGTACTTTTTGGCTTCTTTAATCGCTTTAGCAGACCAAGTACCAGTGTCTAGGTAACAGGCAGAGTCAAAACCATTTGCCAAATTAGCCGGAATTTGAGCAAACAAGGTAGAAGCACCACCTTGCACAAACAAGACTTCATAGTCGTCATTTATCTCCAGCAAACGCTTCAAGCGCGCTTTGGCAGATGCCAAAATAGATTGAAACTCCGCGCTTCTATGGCTCATTTCCATAACAGAAGTGCCTGCACCATGCCAATCTAGCAACTCTTCTTGCGCCTTTTTTAGAACTGCTTCAGGTAAGGCCGCTGGACCAGAACAAAAATTATAGACTCGGCTCATGCCATTAAACCCTCATACTACTGCTGCGAACGCCGCATTATCATAAATAACAAAAAAAGACGCTCACTAGGAGCGTCGTTGGTAACATCATAAGATTTAGTCTTGTGCAGGACTCTCTACACTTTCACCATTTTCATCTGGCTCTTGAGATTCGTCATCTTCAACAACACGCTCAACACCCACTAGATGCTCATCGTTTGTTAATCGAATCAAGGTCACCCCTTGGGTATTACGACCCTGGCATGACACTTCAGTAACTCGGGTACGAACCAGTGTACCTTGGTCTGTGATTAAAATAATCTCATCCGTTTCATCGACCTGAGTCGCTCCCACAACAGGACCATTACGCTCAGATACTTGAATACCAATGACACCTTGACCACCGCGACCATAGACAGGAAAGTCTTCGGTTAATGTACGTTTACCATAGCCGTTTTCACAAGCCATTAAGACAGCAGCGTTTTCTTGTGGCACGATCAAAGACACCACTTTAGCCCCTTCTGCCAAACGAATACCTCGCACACCAGCAGCGGTACGTCCCATCGCTCTTACATCGGTTTCTTTAAAGCGAATTGTTTTACCCGACGAGGAAACCAACATGATATCGTTGTCACCATTGGTTACCGATACGCCAACCAGCTCGTCTGTTTCATCAAGACTCAAGGCGATCAAACCAGTAGAGCGCGGACGAGCAAACTGAGACATGGCGGTTTTCTTCACAGTACCATTTGCTGTCGCCATGAAGATAAAACGACTTTCTTGTGTTTCTTCCTCATCACCTTCTTCATCAGAAGACTTAACAGGACTCTCCAATGGCAATAAAGCAGAAATGGATTCGCCTTCGCTTAATGGCAACAAGTTAACAATCGGGCGACCTTTGGCATTACGGCTAGCGACCGGAATTTCAAAAACTCGCAACCAGTAGACTTTACCAAAGTTACTAAACAGCATAATGGTGTCATGACTGCTGGTCACCAAAAGGTGTTCTATATGGTCTTCATCTTTCATGCTGGCTGAAGATTTACCACGACCACCACGACGCTGAGCTTGATACTCTTCAAGAGGCTGCGACTTCGCGTAGCCAGTATTCGAGATAGTCACCACCATTGGCGCTTCATCAATCAAATCAGCAATAGTAAGATCTTGGCGAGATGTCAGAATCTCTGTACGGCGCACATCACCAAAGCTATCTCGTACTTCTTCTAGCTCTTCACGAATTACAGCCATTAGGCGTTCAGGATTAGACAGAATTTCCAATAATTCAGCAATCAGCTCAATCAAAGAGCGGTATTCACCCAATAGTTTGTCATGTTCAAGCCCTGTTAGACGGTGTAGTCGCAAATCAAGAATGGCTTGAGCTTGTTCTGGTGACAAATGATAAGCCCCATCAACAAAACCAAAAGCGGCATCTAAATCATCAGGGCGACAAGCATCAGCACCAGCGCGTTCTAACATGGCAATAACATCACCTGGTTGCCAAGCTTCAGAAATCAGTTTTTCTTTTGCTTCAGCCGACGTAGGCGATGTACGAATCAAGTCAATAACACGGTCGATATTCGCTAATGCAACGGCCAAACCTTCTAAGATATGACCTCTTTCACGGGCTTTACGAAGTTCAAAAATAGTGCGACGGGTGACAACTTCACGACGGTGCTTAACAAAACACTCAAGAATTTGTTTAAGATTCAATAGTTGTGGGCGACCATCCACCAAAGCAACCATATTCATACCGAACACAGATTGCAGTTGTGTTTGCGCAAAAATATTATTCACAACCACTTCTGGGTTTTCACCACGGCGCAGTTCCACCACAATACGCATACCGTCTTTATCAGACTCGTCACGCAACTCACTGATACCTTCGAGTTTTTTCTCTTTTACCAACTCGGCAATTTTTTCTATCGCTTTGGCTTTATTCAGCTGATACGGAATTTCGGTAAAAACAATCGCTTGACGGTTGCCTTTTTCCATATCCTCTATGTGGTGACGGGCCCGCATATAAATACGACCACGGCCTGTTTTATAGGCTTCAATAATGCCTGCTCGGCCATTAATAAAAGCGCCTGTTGGGAAATCAGGACCTGGAATATGCTCAATCAAATCATCAATAGAAATGTCGGCATTATCTATTACAGCCAAACAACCTTCGATGACTTCACCCAAATTGTGCGGAGGTATATTGGTTGCCATACCAACCGCTATACCGGCAGAACCATTCACCAGCAAGCCTGGAATTCTAGCTGGCAACACTTCAGGCATGAATTCAGTGCCATCATAGTTAGGCACAAAATCGACGGTTTCTTTTTCAAGATCCATTAATAAGTGGTGCGAGATCTTTTCCATGCGAATTTCGGTATAACGCATGGCAGCGGCATTATCGCCGTCTACAGAACCGAAGTTACCTTGCCCATCGACCAAGGTGTAACGCATTGAGAATGGCTGCGCCATACGAACAATCGTATCGTACACTGCAGAGTCACCGTGAGGGTGATACTTACCAATTACATCACCAACGATACGAGCCGATTTTTTATATGGCTTATTCCAATCGTTTTTAAGTTCATTCATCGCAAACAAAACACGACGGTGAACAGGTTTTAATCCATCACGTACATCTGGCAACGCACGACCCACAATAACACTCATTGCGTAATCTAAATACGAGCCTTTAAGTTCATTTTCGATACTGACGGGAATAATTTCTTTGGCTAATTCACCCATAGATACAACCGATCCTTATGCCTCGGAGTCAGAACGACTTCCAACTATCTTTTTATAAGCCCAGCATTGTAACATATTCTAAAGAATAAACCTCTACAGGAAGCGTCTTTTGTCATCAAAAACAAGCCTCTATTTAGACTTTACTTATCAATACACAGTTTCGGCTTGGTGGTCACACATATAGCCGCTATAATTGCTTTATTATTGGCTAGATCATACACACACCTTTCCATTCAATGATCTCAGTCCCACCTTTTCTTATCACATTTTTAGTATTTGGAAGCAAGATGACAGACACAACCAGCAAAAACGTAGATTTAGACGAAGTTGCCAAGTTTGAGGCCTTAGCCAGTAAGTGGTGGGACAAATCAAGTGAATTTAAACCTCTTCATGATATCAACCCTTTGCGCGCCAACTACATTAATGAAAAAGCCTCAATCAAGGGTAAAAAGGTCATCGACATTGGTTGTGGTGGTGGCATCTTATCTGAGTCTTTAGCTCAATTCGGCGCCCAAGTTAAAGGCATCGATATGGGAGAAGCACCTTTAAATGTCGCTCGCCTGCACTTACAAGAGTCTAAACTCGACATTGATTATGAGCGTATCACGGCCGAGGAAATCGCCAACCGAGAAACCGCACAATACGACGTAGTAACCTGCCTTGAAATGTTAGAACATGTTCCGGATCCAGCCTCTGTCATTAAGGCCTGCTACCAATTAGTGAAACCAGGTGGCCACGTTTTCTTCTCAACGATCAACCGCAACCCTAAGGCCTATCTGTTTGCCATTATTGGTGCGGAATACGTTTTAAACATGCTTCCCAAAGGCACCCACGACTACGCCAAGTTCATCCAACCCGCTGAACTCTCTAATTTCGCCCGCCAAGCAGGCTTAGAAGTAACACATATGACAGGATTAACTTATAACCCTCTCACCAAGGTGTACAAACTTAACGAAAAAGACGTTTCCGTCAATTACATGATGCACACACAGAAACCCAGCACATAGCACTACAGACCTTAACTTAAGGAGATAATATGTTTGATTACCAAGCACCAGCAGCACTCCTAAAAGATAAAATCATCCTAGTAACTGGCGCTGGCGACGGCATTGGCAAAAGCGCCGCACTGCATTATGCCAAGCATGGTGCGACCGTTATTTTACTGGGCCGAACCACCAGCAAACTTGAAGCCGTATACGACCAAATAGATCAATTAGGCTACCCTCAAGCTGCCATTGTACCATTGAACCTTGATGGAGCCGCCGAGCATGACTTTCAAGAGCTTGCCATCACTTTAGAAAAAGAATTTGGTCAACTTGATGGCATCTTGCATAACGCAAGCTTGCTGGGGGATAGAACACACTTGATCGACTACAACCCCAACACCTTCGAACAAGTCATGAGAGTAAACGTAAGTAGCCAACTGCTACTCACTCAAGCCTTATATCCCCTAATCAACCGCTCCTCTCAAGGGCGAATCATTTTCACTTCATCTGGAGTCGGACGAACCGCACGCCCGAATTGGGGCGCTTACGCCATCTCCAAATTTGCTACCGAAGCCATGATGCAACTACTGGCAGGAGAAGTGGCCAGTGACTCAAACATCCGCATTAACGCCATCAATCCCGGTGCCACCCGCACTAGCATGAGAGCGAGCGCCTACCCAGATGAAAACCCTCTCAACCTTCCTAATAGTGACGATATTATGCCGCTCTACCTGTTTTTAATGGGTAAAGACAGCCAAAATATAAATGGCCAATCCCTCAACGCCCAGTAACACCATTAAAAAAGGGAGCTAACTAAGCTCCCTTTTTTGATCAGCAAACTCTACTTTCTAGCCACCAATCAACTGCTCCAACCTTTGTTCATCAGTGAGCGCTGTACTTTCATCTTTACTATCATCAATGGGCGCCACCTCCGAAAAGGCACCCGGATCAATCAACTCAGCCTCAACAGACTCAGTAGCATTCGAAGCATCCTGCTCTGAATCAGGCGCAGCTGGCACTTCCTGCTCATCAAGATAATCACCAAACACACCAACCTCGGCCATCATACGGATGCGTTTTTCTTGAATATCATCCGGCAAGCGCCCCGTAAAAAGCACAGTAAAAGGGTTTTCTTTGGTTCGACGATTTACCTCATCGTAAATTTCTTGCTCTCGGTCAGCCACTTGTGACTGTTCTAAGTAAGACAATTGCTGCCCACTAGCAGACACCACCAGATTACCCACTCCAGCTGGTTTTTCAGCTTGCTCCACAGGAATAATGGTTACTTTTTCAGGTGAGCTTTTCACCACTTGATGCTGCCCTCTAATTACTTGGGTGCCATAAATAATATCCACCGGCACCACCTCTACCGTTTGCCCATAGGAAGTAGAAACCAGTAAAACAGAAACAAGCATTAGGCCTTTCATCATTATTCCAAACCATTCAAATTAGAGACTTAGCAGCCAACCCGTTCACTATAAGAGATTCTCAGACAATAAAAAAGGAGCACTAAAAAATTAGCACTCCTTTTCATTTTACTCAAAACCACTTAAAGAGTAATGACATCAAACTCAGCAACTGGATCCGCTTCTGCTTCGTAATCCACCCCATCGACACCAAAACCAAACAGCTTCAAGAACTCATCTTTATAAAGCTGGTAATCTGTTTCAGCAAATAGATTGTCATCTGTGATCGTTGGCCACAAGTCACGACAAGCTTGCTGAATATCATCACGAAGCTCCCAATCATCAAGGCGTAAACGATTTTTGTCGTCGGTTAATTCAGCTGGTGTTGAATCATTATAAAGGCGCTCAGCAAACATACGATAAATCTGCTCCATACAACCTTCATGCAGATTGTTTTCGCGCATCACCTTGAACACCATTGACAGGTACAATGGCATAACAGGAATAGCGGAAGAAGCCTGAGTCACAACTGATTTCAGCACCGCCACATTCGCGCCACCCCCCAGCTTCGTCAACTCTGAATCAATTGCTGCAGAGGCACGATCAAGATCTTCTTTTGCTTTACCTAAAGCACCGTGCCAGTAGATTGGCCAGGTAATATCAGAACCAATATAAGAATAAGCAACAGTGCGTACACCTTCAGCCAGAACACCTGCTTCAGCTAAAGCCGACATCCATAACTCCCAGTCTTGTCCACCCATTACTGTAGTGGTTGCCGCTACCTCTTCTTCAGTAGCTGGCTCAATTTCTGCCTCAATAATGACATCTTTATTGGTATCAATGGCAGTAGAGCGGTACGGTTCGCCAATAGGCTTAAGTACTGAACGCACGACTTCACCAGTATCAGGAAGTTTACGAACAGGAGAAGCCAAAGAATAAACAACCATATCTACTTGACCTAAATCTTCTTTGATTAGGTTAATAACCTGATCTCTGGCCTCATTAGAAAAAGCGTCGCCATTAATACTTTTAGCATACAAGCCTTCTTCTTTCGCCGCTTTATCAAACGCTGCAGCGTTATACCAGCCTGCTGTGCCTGTTTTTTTCTCAGTACCTGGTTTTTCAAAGAACACACCTATGGTTGCAGCACCAGAACCAAACGCCGCCGCAATTCGAGAAGACAGCCCATAACCACTTGATGCACCAATAACAAGGACTTTCTTAGGGCCGTTATTGATCGCCCCTTTTTGTTTTGTATAAGCAATCTGATCTCTCACATTCTGCTCACAACCCACAGGATGGGTAGTTGTACAAATAAATCCACGAATTTTTGGTTTAATGATCATAGTTTCTTCTCAACATCATATTTAACTAATAGATAAGTCGTAGGCCTGCCCTTCTTTGGCTTGCTCTTACCACACTCATTTACCCGCCATGATACAATAGCTTCACCTATATGTCCTAACCTCAATGACATTCAACAATGTAAAAACCAATAAAAGAGATTCAAAGTGCGCCTTCTAGTAATTGGATACGTCTGGCCTGAGCCAAATTCTTCTGCCGCAGGCAGCCGCATGATGCAACTACTGCATTGCTTTCATAAGCATCAATGGCAAATTCATTTCGCCAGCCCCGCCCAACAAACGGAACACATGGCAGACCTGTCCAAACTCAACATCCAATCAGATACCATTGAGCTCAACAACAATAGTTTTGACGACTATATTGTGAATCTGGCCCCCGACTTAGTCATTTTCGACCGCTTCATGATGGAAGAGCAATTTGGCTGGAGAGTGGAAAAACACACCCCTCAAGCGCTTCGGATACTCAACACCGAAGATCTACACTCACTACGTGATGCTCGCCACCAGGCCGTCAAATCCAACACCCCGTTTGCACTAGAAAAAATGCACAGCGACCTTGGCATACGGGAAGTTGCCGCCATTTTACGCAGTGATTTGACCTTAATGATCTCTCAATTTGAAGAAGAACTATTAATCAACCAGTTCCACGTTCCAAGCAGCCATGTTTTCCACCTTCCTTTTATGCTTCCTCCAAGCCCAACGCCAACCCAAGCACCCAGTTTTGAGGAGCGCAGTAACTTTATTTCAATCGGTAACTTTCGCCACGCTCCAAATTGGGATGCAGTACTCCAATTAAAGCAACGCATCTGGCCCCTTATTCGCAAACAACTCCCACATGCAAACCTATGTGTTTATGGCGCCTACCCGCCACCCAAAGCCACCCAGTTACACCAACCCAAAACAGGTTTTCTGGTAAAAGGCTGGGCTGATGACGCTCACGCTGTGATGAAACAAGCACGCCTATGCTTAGCCCCTTTAAGGTTTGGAGCTGGCATTAAGGGCAAGTTAGTAGAAGCCATGCAGATGGGAACGCCTAGTATCACCACCCCAATTGGCGCGGAAGCCATGCATGGCCACTTACCGTGGAACGGGGTTATCGCAGAGGAGGCAGAAGAATTTGCCAACGCAGCCGTTGCCCTATATGAGGACAAAGCGAGCTGGCAATTAATGCAGAGCAATGGCTTTGAAATTCTTAGCCGCTACTACCAGGCAGATGAGTGGGAACAAAAATTCATGCAACGGATAAAATTACAACTACAACTGAAGGACAAACTGAGAAAGAGCCACTTTTTAGGCGCCATGCTGCGCCACCACAGCTTAAAAAGCACTCAATATATGTCACAGTGGATCGAGCTAAAGAATAAAAAATAAGTTTCAACTAACCCAGATACTGTGCGCTTCTCTCTGGCGCACCTTATCCAACACTTGGCGTTTTTCTTCATCAGTCATGCGTCCCCACTGAGTTATTTCAAGACCAGTGCGGTAACAACCAATACACACATCGTGCTCATCTAAAGAACAGATATGAGTGCAAGGGGAAGCAATTGAACGCTCGGGAGTATCGTCCACAGGAGTTTCCTAAAGAATCACCGCTCTAGCTACCGCTAAGCGGTGATCATTAACCATGAAATTAAAATTCAGCGTTATGATAAACGCGTTGAACATCATCCAGATCATTTAACATCTCAAGAAAGCGCTCGAACTGCTCGACATCTTCACCACTTATCTCAAGAGTGTTTTGAGGAACAAATTGAATTTCATCCACATCAAAATCAATATCACCAAAAGCATCCGTTAGGGCTGTTTTCGCTTTATTATAGTCAGTATTCGGAGCGAAAACAGTTATCTTTCCTTCTTCCAACTCAATATCAGTCACATCCACATCAGCCATCATTAAGGCCTCAAGAACAGCCTCTTCATCGTCCGCCGCAAACACAAAAATCGCGCTATGGTCGAACATATGGCTGACACTGCCCTGTGTACCGATTTTGCACTTTACTTTGTTAAAACAAGTACGCACATCTCCAAAGGTACGGTTAGGGTTATCAGATAAACAATCTACGATAACCATAGTGTTACCAGGACCAAAACCTTCATAACGAGCTGTGTCAAAATCTTCGCCACCGCCACCTTTGGCTTTATCAATCGCTTTATCAATCACATGAGTGGGCACTTGATCTTTCTTTGCTCGATCAATCAAGGAACGAAGCGCCAAATTACCATTGGGGTCAACACCGCCAGACTTTGCACAAACATAGATTTCACGACCATATTTGCTGTACACCTTTGCTTTTTGATCTGACGTTTTAGCCATGGACTCTTTGCGGTTTTGAAAGGCTCTGCCCATTATGAATTCCTATACTGTTCATTTGTAAAAAAAAGATTTTAACGTTTCCCTTGCCAAGAAGGAACTGCTTAACCTGTTTGTGTCCTATAAAAATCTTTGCAGGACAATTAAGTCTCTCTTATTTCTAGAGCATCAGTGCGATGCGCTCTACTGGGAGTGCATTTTTTCAATCCATTGATCTTTTTGCTCCCAAAGCTGGTTGACATGCTTTTGAAACCAATCTCGATACTGATCATCCAGCTGATAATCTCCAAGCCATTCAGGGGTCACAACATGACTTCTCACGTGCACCTTAATAGTAGTCACTTCACCAGAAAGGTATTGCCATAAACTTGGCACACCCTTTGGGTAAACAATACTCACATCCAACAAGGCATCAATTTTTCCTTCCATTGCAGTCAACGCAAAAGACAAGCCACCCGCCTTAGGCTTGAGAAGATTTTTGTATGGAGAAGACTGGGCAAGGTGTTTATCTCGGGTAAACCGAGTACCTTCAAGAAAGTTCATAATTGCTGTCGGCGCGTAACCGAATTTGGCACAAGCTTTTCTGGTTGCTTCAATATCCGCCCCCTTTAGGGCCGGATTTTCTTTTAGTTTTTCTTGGCTATAGCGCTTCATAAAAGGAAAGTCTAAAGCCCACCAAGCCAATCCGATAAACGGCACCCAGATCAACTCTTGTTTTAGAAAAAACTTAATAAAAGGAATTTTACGATTAAAAACCCTTTGTAACACTAATATATCGACCCACGACTGATGATTTGCAATCAACATATAACTTTGCCCAGGAAGCAGATTAGCCTCAAAGTCCAGCTCAAGATAACTACGACCTAGCACTTCGTGATTTAAATTATTAAAAGCAATCCATAAGGTTGCCATTTTATCTAGCCACCCATTCACCTTATGCTGCACACAAGAGAAGGGAAATAAACACTTAACTAGCGCTAATAACATTATGGGTAGAAACCAAAATAGCGTATTAATCATTAGCAACACAAACGACATAATCGCACGCAAATTATGAAACAAACCGCTTTACCTGCTTTAACTCAAAACACAAATATTACTAAAGCCAGCTATAGATGGGAAATCCTCATTATTTACACCGGAAGCCAATAGCATTTTTTCTAATAAAAACGTTATAGTTAATAGGTAACAGGCATAAATGAAATGACAGCCTTATCCATCAAGCATCCAAAATAGGTAACACACAAATGATGTCCATTACTAAAGGGTTTAGAATACGACACAAACTCTTTCTAATATTTGTGCTCAGTAATATTTTGCTGATTGTTTCCATGTGGCAAGTTTTCCAGTGGAGCTTTGATCGTGGCTTTGTATCCTATACAAACGAAAGGGATAGAGATTTCTTAGTTCAAATGTCGAACCGATCTGCCAATTTATACCATTACTATGATAACTGGGGCTTTCTTGTGCGTGAAAGCGAGCTTGAAAAAGCTTGGTTCAAAGCAAAACTGGAAAATTATCATAGCTTATCGACACCACCTAAAACCCCAAACCTAGATATGATCTACCCTTCCCAATACTATCGTAAGCGTTTTCTGCTTTACGATGCGAGTAAAACTCCGATTATAGGAGAAACCCCATTTAAGAATGCAGAAACTCACACAGTAATGGTAAACAACAATGTTGTTGGCTATGTCGGCCTGCGTTCGATTAAAGAGTTAATTCAAGACCAAACATTAAGCTTTGTTAGACAACAAGGGGAAACCTTCCTCTTTATTTCTGCCTTCATGTTGGCTATTACCGCTTTACTCACTTGGCCCTTAGCCCAATGGTTGAGTAATCCTATCTGCATGATACGTGGAGCAACGAAAAAACTTGCTGCAGGCAAGTTTGACACTCGAATCAAAGTAAATGGCAGCGATGAACTTGCCGAGTTAGGAAGAGATTTCAACCACCTTGCCAGCACCCTGGAAAACACTCAAGAAGCCCGTAAACGCTGGGTAGCAGATACTGCCCATGAGCTACGCACACCCGTAGCTATTTTGCGTGGCGAAATTGAAGCCATGCAAGACGGCATTATCCCTGTGAACGCCGACAGTTTGGCCTCATTGCAGCACGAAACCATCCACCTTGCTCGCTTGATCGATGATTTAAATCAACTGTCCATGCACGACACTGGCAACATTAACTACAACATGGATGAATTGAACCTTAATGAATTAGTAGAAAGTGCTTGCCAAAGCATGAAGCTTCCCTTTAGTGATGCAGGCTTAACCCTAGATTTCCATTCAAAAACCAAAAAACCTGTTACTATTTCAGGTGACGCAGATCGTTTATATCAGTTATTCTCTAATTTGATGAATAATTCTTTGAAATATACCGACGCTCCTGGCCATTTAAATGTGTATGTAAAAAAACAAGACCAGAAAGCCCTTGTTCTTTTTGAAGATACCGCACCTGGCGTTAGTGATGAAAACAAAGACAAAATTTTTGACACCTTTTTCCGTATCGAAAACTCACGCAATAGAGCAACAGGTGGACGCGGTTTAGGCTTGGCAATTTGCACTAAAATTATTGCTGGCCACCAAGGAAGTATTAGTGCATACCACTCCCCAGATGGTGGATTGGGTGTAAAAGTTGAATTCCCATTAAAATAACTCAGGAAGTGAGAATATTATGAGCAATGTACTCATTGTAGAAGACGAACCAAAATTAGCTGAATTAATGTCCGCTTACCTAACTCAAGCGGGATACGACAATCACCACCTAGATCGTGGCGACATTGTTGTAAACCATGTAAAAAACAATCAAGTTGACCTCATTCTTCTTGATCTAATGCTACCTGGCCTAGACGGCATTGAGGTGTGCAAACAGGTTCGCCAATTCAGTGGTGTTCCTATCATCATGGTCACGGCGAAAGCAGAAGAGATCGACCGACTCATCGGTCTTGAAATGGGAGCAGACGACTATGTTTGTAAACCTTTCAGCCCTCGTGAAATTGTTGCTCGTGTCAAAGCCAATCTACGCCGAGTAGAGCTTGATCAAACTGAAGCACCTCGCACAGATGGCTTTGATCTTGATGTTGACCGTCTACGTGCAACTTACAAAGGTGAGTTAATCGATCTAACCACCGTTGAGTTCCAACTTCTGCAACTTCTCATTAAAGAGCCTGGCCGCGTTTTTGGTCGAGACCTCATTATGAAAAGCATCTACGCTGATAGCCGTGTAGTAAGTGACCGTACCATTGACAGTCACATCAAGAAATTACGCAAAAAGATTTCTGCTGTTGCTCCTGAGTTGAACGTCATTCACTCTGTCTATGGAGCTGGTTACCGCTTCGAAAATAATGACTAATCCTCTTTGAAAAGCAAGGAAGTGTCGAGTTGAGCAATTTTTTAGATGTACTGGCTTTTTCGCTGTCCATTACCGCGCCAATATTTATCATTATTTTTGTTGGTGTCGTACTGTTGCGAATGCGCATTATTAATGACCAGTTCATAGACAGTGCATCTAAATTAGTTTTCAACGTCACACTCCCTGCTTTACTTTTCATTAGCATTTCAAAAACAAACCTCACTGCAGACACCGATTTTTCACTTGTTATTTACGCCATGTTGGCCGTGTTTCTCACCTATTTGGCAATTGAAGCTCTCGCCACCTATTATGTTAAAGAAAAATCTGACCGTGGCGTCGTCGTACAAGGGGCTTTTCGCTCTAACATGGGCATTATTGGCCTTGCATACTGCGTTAACGCCTATGGCGATGGTGTGTTTTCTATTGCTTCCATTTATTTGGGTGGTGTTACTACTTTATTCAACGTACTTTCCGTGGTCACCTTAAACCGCTCAATGGGAGCCAATAAAAGTGTTAAAGACACCATAGTGGCCCTTTTTAAAAATCCATTAATTATTTCTATCTTAGCCGCACTGGCATTTTCAGCCAGTGGTCTTAAGCTGCCCCAATTGGCCTTACAAGTTGGCAGCTATTTTGCGCAAATGACCCTGCCACTGGCTTTAATTTGTGCGGGTGCGTCCCTTAAATTTAGTGAACTACGTAAAGGCTTGTCCGATGCCGCATTAGCTTCAGTTGCCAAACTTATATTACTGCCCTTTCTCATTACGTTTGGCGGGTATTTACTAGGTTATCGCGATATGACACTGGGAGTTCTCTTCTTAATGTCTTCGGCTCCTTCTGCTTCTGCTGGGTATGTAATGGTCAGAGCAGTGAATGGCAACTCAGCACTGGCAGCTAATATCATTGTGATCACCACCATTGCATCGCTTCTCACTACCAGCATTGGCATAACCTTACTAAGAAGCTTTAACCTCATCTAACAACGTTATACTATTAGCTATAATTTTTGTCTGGATACACACCTTGGTTAATCGTTTAAAAAAGTCCCGCCTAACCTTTATAACGATCAGCGCTTGTCTTTTTGCGGTTATTTTTTGGTTCATTAACACCATTGCTTACCAAGCCCTCATTATAGAGCGTCACTCTTCTGGCCAAGACCGCCTTTTGGATTACATTATCGAATTACGCGGCGAGCTAGAGAGTTATCGAATACTTCCCTACGCTTTAGCTGACAACCCGACTTTACTGCGTTTTATCAGCTCACCCTATACTCAGCCGCAAATAAAACAACAACTAACTCGACACTTAGAAGATCTTACTCATGTATCAAAAACTCAAGATTGGTTGGTGTTATCCCCTATGGGGGAACGACTCTTGTCCAGTAATCAAAACCCTGATTTTGATATCAACGACTATTTTGCGGCCAAAGACCTCCAAAAAGTTCTGAACGAACAACAAGGAGAACCCGTACTTATTTCTGGCTACAACCGCTCATTAAACCAGGCTACACACCTTGCCCTCGCCCCTGTTTATACCAGTGCAGGGTTAGTGGGCGCAGTAGCAGTCAGTATTGATGTTAATGACCTTATTGAACGCTGGAGCCTATCTGGCGACCTTGTCATTATGACAGATCAGAACAACCTGATATTTTTAGCAAACCGCATAAACAATACTTTCAATATGCATTGGATCGATGAAGCAAAACACACTCAGCTTTTTAATTTTATTCAAACCAAAACCTACTTCTACAACCAACAAAATTACTTACTGCAAAGTGTCATACTTGATGACCTAAAATGGCAAATCCACTATTTTTCTGGTCTCAATAACATTGAAAAGAAAGCTCATAACATTGCTTTTATTAGCTTAGGGGTCTGCGCCCTAATTTGGCTGTTTTGGCTTTATCGTCGAGAACGCTCATTAAAAATCCAATCTAAACTGGAAAATGAAGCACTGATTGCCAAAAGCGCTCAATTACAAAGGGCGTTAATTGAAAGAACTCATGTGGGCTTGTTACAACTCAATGCCAATACGGATATCGATTTTATTAACCCCATGGGATTAAGGTATTTTGGCGATAAGACCAACCTAATAGGTCGCAAGCTCAAAACCTTACTACCCGCTCGCGATGAAAACCTCGCAGCCATTGTGTACCTACAAGCACTTGCGGAAAAACAGTTAGAAACCTCCCACTTCCTAGAGCAAGAAGTATTATTACAAAGGGACAATGGAGAACTGTTTCCTGCTTTACTATCCATTTCGTCTCTCGAATGGAGTGACAGTCATGGCCATCTGGTCACTCTCATTAATATCAGCAAGCGAAAAGATGCAGAGCTAAGACTCAAGGAAATGAACGCACAGCTCGAAGAGCGCGTTTTAGACAGAACCATCGCTCTAGAGAAAGCCCAAAAGGAACTACTTAGGTCGGAAAAACTCGCGGCTATTGGCCAAATGTCCACCGCCATTGCCCATGAATTAAACCAACCATTAACAGGCATTAAAACGTTAGCCTACACTGCTGAACTATTGTTAAAGCGCCAGCAATCAGATCAGGCCATTAAAACCCTTATCGATCTTGCCGACCTAGTGAGCCGAATGCAAAATCTTACCAGCGAGCTGAAGGTGTTGGCTTATCGTCGTCCTGAGCAACTCCAAGCCACCTCCATTGAAGACTGCTTGCAAAATGCCATCAAAAGTTTGGGAGAAGGTGCCAGCAAGATTCACTGGCAAGTGTCACTCAGTCAAGCACCTTTAGTTATGGCCGAGCCCATTCGACTTGAACGTATTTTATCTAACCTTATTAGCAACTCTTTACAGGCTTGCAGCGAGCATAACATTAGCCCAATGATCAACATCAGCCTAAACGATCAGGACAGTGTCTTAACATTACATTATTCGGATAATGGCAAAGGCATAGAAGAAGAACAATTAACACATTTGTTTGAACCCTTCTTTACCACCAAACCCATTGGAAAAGGGTTGGGACTTGGGCTGGCTATTAGCGCCAACCTTGCTAAAGACATGAATGGTAAACTTTGCGCAAGACAAACAGATAACTCTCAACTCCTATTCTTACTTACATTACAAAAGGCTAATTATGAGCAATAGCCCTTCTACCCCCATCGAAATTTGGCTAGTCGATGACGATGACATTGTCAGATCAACAACTGCTCAATGGCTTCGTCTGTCTGATTATTCGGTACGTGAATATCAAACTGCTCAGACCTTACTTGAGGACTTCACGCCAGAAAGTCCTTGTATTATTGTTAGCGATATCCGCATGGAGCCCTTAGATGGGCTAACCTTAATGAATCAGTGTTTATCAAAAGACCAAAAGACCCCCATAATTTTAATTACAGGCCACGGTGATGTAGATACAGCGGTGAATGCACTTAGGGACGGAGCCTTCGATTTTCTTGAAAAACCATTTGACCCCAACCGTCTCACTAAAACCGTTGAGAAAGCGATTCAACTACGTGAACTTCAGTACCAACAAGCACAACAAGCTCAGTACCTTGGCGATTTGCAGGGCCTTGAAGAGGTTATTATTGGGCAACATGAGCAGATGGTCAGGGTACGAAAACAAATTCACACTTTCGCCAGTATAGACACTCATGTCATCGTATACGGCAAAACAGGGTGCGGGAAAGAACTTGTTGCGAAAGCTTTACACGATTGTAGCCCTCGCAGCAGCAAATCATTTGTTGCCATAAACTGTGCTGCCATCCCCGCAGATCTTTTTGAAAGTGAACTATTTGGGCACGAAATGGGGGCCTTTACAGGTGCTAATAAACGCCGAATAGGTAAACTAGAACACGCAAGTGGTGGTACTTTATTCTTAGATGAAATAGAAAGCATGCCCCTCGCCATGCAAATTAAACTCTTGCGTGTGCTGCAAGAAAACCAATTAGAGCGTATTGGTAGCAACACAACCATTAGCATCGATTTAAGGGTGGTTGCAGCAGCAAAAAGTGATCTACAGACTCTAGATGACTTTCGCCAAGATTTGTTTTTTCGACTCAATGTATCTCAAATTCACTTACCTGAACTTCGCCATCGTGGTGACGACATCCCCTTACTCTTTGAGCACTTTGCGAGGCAATCCGCCCAAGAGCGCCAAACCCCTTTTCGCTCTTTAAGCCCTATAGACCTTGAAACGCTCACCTTATATGGCTGGCCAGGTAACGTACGTGAACTTAGAAATGTCGCACTAAGATATGCACTGGAGCCCAACACCAGTGTCGCCAAAATATTGGCGGGATATCAAGCTCAAGATGACATTGACACTCAAGCCCCACTACCATTGAGTGTAAAAGTTCAAGAGTTTGAACGTAGTTTAATAGAGTCCAGCCTCAGACAAAATATGGGCAATATTCAAGCGGTTCTCGAGCAACTACAGTTGCCAAGGAGAACCCTGAACCAAAAAATGCAAAAATATGGCTTAAATAGAAACGACTACTTAAGCAATTAAATAAAATTACAAAATATTTAATGAGAATCACTTGCGTTTAAACTCTGTTTGTTTTTTAATAATAACCATTATCAACGAACGGGATGCAAGTAATGCACTTAAATATGCACGAGGTTTATAATAAGGATGGTAAGGTCCACGATGCTTTGGCACCTTTCATCACCGGCCATAAGCGTCGTGTATCATTATTACCGAAACTCCACTTAGTTGATCAACACCTTAACTGTGAAAAAGACATTACTTTTACAGAAACAGCCGCAGCTGGACTGTACTTCTCTTTTTTAGGTGAAGGCCCTATTCAAGATGTGGATGACATTCAATCTGTTCAAATCAGTTATCAAGCAAAAAATGTTTCTGGCGAAGTCAGCATGCCGGCTCAAACCCAACGCAGTCTAATGCAGATCCAAATTACGACGGACCAGCTTGCGAATATCCTGGGCGAAACAGAAGATCAGATTGTTCAGCACTTCTCTGCTATGCAAACAAAATTAGGCTTTGAAAGCCAGGTTATTCGCCTACCTTTAACTGATAAAACAAGCCAAGCGTGTGCTCCTATTTTTAGCCACACAGGCCACTCTATCAGTTTGGCAGGCCACCTCTACAATGTCATATTCAGTTTAATCGAACAATTACAAATGCTTAACCATTTATCTGGTTGTGCTGATTGTCAAAGCAAGGTATTTCAAGCACAAAACTTGCTTGAAGCACCCCTGCAAGGCTACCCAGAACTCAAACATTTGGCTCAAAAGGTCGGTCTAAACCAAGAAGCCCTAGCGATAGGGTTCTACTTCTTGGCAGGGCAAGACATTGAAAGTTATTACCTAAAAAACAAGTTACAGTTTGCTGCCACTCAACTCAGAAAGAATCCAGGCTATAAACAGCACATTTTGGAGCAGAGCGGTTTTTCAGAAGATCAATTTGAAGCCGAATTTCGTCAACATTTTGGCGTCAGCACTCAGCAATACGCACAAATTCACTAAGCAGTAGGAAAAAAATACAATATGGATCAATCCATCGCTCTTATATATGGCACTGACACTAACAACACCGAAGAAGTGGGCCATAAAATTGCGCAGCAATGGCAAGAGTTAGGCGCAACCATTGAACTTTTTAACATTAAAGACATTGAGCCTAGCTTGTTCGAAGAATATGACATGTTAATTCTTGGCATCCCTACATGGGACTTTGGTGGCATACAGTCAGACTGGGAAGACCTAGGTGAGGCATTAAGTGAACTGTCATTAGAAGACAAAACCATCGCACTTTATGGTCTTGGCGATCAATTTGGCTATGGTGATTATTTTGTTGATGCTATGGGCTGGTTGTACGAAAAACTGTTACCGACTAAAGCAACCTTCATTGGTGAATGGCCTACTGAAGGATACGATTTTGAAGCATCAAGAGCATGCGTGAAAGACAAAGAACATTTTGTTGGCTTAGCGATTGATGAAGATCAACAGTTCGACCTCACTGATCAACGCATTGAACAGTGGGTCATCCAACTTTACGCAGAACAGGAGGTTGCAAGCGCTTGATTGTCACTGACTGGCCACTACTAAGAGTTATTGACTCAATTTGGATTTCCACTCATTCGCTGCCCCGAATGGCCAAATTTAACTCTCAATAGTGAGACGATTATAACGCTTATTCCTGTTTGTGTGAAGACTGTGGCTACTCCTTATTTCTCTCTCCTGCTTTGGGAGTAGCCACACGCTTTTTAAAGATGACATACTGCTAGCATCTACTATATCCTTACTTCTCATATTTTATGAGATAGACAATGAACTTCACTCTAACCGAACTTAGTGTTGCCCTGATTTTTTCTTTATTAGTGTACTTTTGGTGGCGCAATTTAACCATTCGAGAAACCGCCCTGAATTACGCTAAGCAGCATTGTAAAAAACATAACCTGCAATTATTAGATGATAGTGTCGCTGGTAAAAAATGGCGCCCTAGTTGGCAACACGGCCAGCCTTGTATCATTCGCACCTATCAATTCGAATTTACCTCTACAGGCAGTGCACGCTACCAAGGTTTCATTACCTTTATTGGACCCAAGGTAAAAGACATTTGGATAAGCCCCCACCATTTTTAAAAAAATATTCTAACTTTAAAAATACGATAAGGTTTTTGACATCCTTCAAACCTAATAATCTTTTTACTGTAAAAAACCCTTACAAATCAGTGAATCAATTAGGCTATTTACTTTCATTTTCACAACATAGTGCTATAGTGTGAAAATAAATTGTTATCTTTCGTAATCATTGTGTTGCTTAAAAATACAAATAATAAAGACAGGTATAGCCATGTTAGAAAACCTAAGTTTCCGCACCAAACTCATTACCTTATTAGGTGCTGCAATAATAGGCTTCGTTGTTGTTGCATTGGTCGCCCTGAACGGCCTTAATGTGCAAAACGATGCTTCTAATAAGTTTGAAAACCTCACTAAGGTCGATAAAAATTTAGATTCAATGACGATCAGCCTTATGGAACAATACGACGCACTAAGTCAGTTAAATGATGAGTCTTACGATGCTTTCCTAACACAATTAGAAACCAGTTTCTCATCTCTCAACACTTCTTTAGACGAGAACCTACAACTTCTAGAAGATGAAGTTTCCAAGCAAAAACTAAACGATGTAAAAATGGCCGTCACGAATTACAGCCAATCACTAACGTCCTTAGTAGCCCAGCAATATAAAGTAGGATTTAGCAGCACTTCAGGAATTAAAAACAAAATTGCCATGCAAGGTGAAACGGTCACCGAAGAGGTTTCTTTCCTGAGTTTAATAAAGCAGGAATTTCTCCCTGTACGTGAAGCTGAAAAAAACTTTATTTTTGAACCTTCAGAAGCAAATCGCACTGAATTTCAAACGAGGTTTGATAAATTTTACGAACGCGTTGTAAATTTTGGCCTTGAAGAACGTTTTGGTCCCATTATCAACAACTACTTAGAGGCTACCAGAGAATTTGAGCAAGAAAGCAATACCCTTAATGCTAATCTTGAGCAATTCAAAGCCAGCCGCCAAGAGTACACACAAATCCGCACTGAAGCCTCTGAGCTCATGCAGGATATGGTAAGCCAAGCCCGTCAACAAGCAGACGAAAGCGCTCAACAGGCCAGTATCAGTTTGATCCTTGTTAGTGTCTTGGTTGCCGTGATTGCTTCTTTAATGATGCTTGGTATTGGCCGCAGTGTGAATAAGACCCTTACACAAATCATTAGCGACCTAGGTAAAGTTAAAAGCGGTGATCTTACTGCTCGTTTAGCTGTGAATAACAAGCGTAATGATGAGTTTGACTCCCTATGTTCTTCTGTCAATGAAATGACCAACGGCCTAGGGTCGGTTATTGGCGATGTGGTGAGCACCACAAGTGATGTCAACAACATGGTGTCTGAGCTTAACCAAGCCGTCACCAACATTGCGAACAGCAACCGTTCAGTGAGCGAACAAACCAACTCCA
>NZ_BAAGVX010000008.1:0-915 GCF_054780655.1 Marinomonas epiphytica | reverse complement strand
GCGCCTGTCTCGTACCTCGACGCGTCTGCGTAAATGCATAACCGCAACCTATTAAATTTTATTGCATCCCCAATCGTAATGCGCCGCACCCATGATTGAACCAAATTGCGTTGGTGTAACATGAGGGCTACGCCCTCGGCTGTAGGGCGCCGTTAGGCCGCAGGCCGTAATGCGCCGCGGGTGCGAAGCGCCCATATAACCGATATTGAACATATCGGTTGTGGTTATCCATTTACTTGCGCCTGTCTCGTACCTCGACGCGTCAGCGTAAATGAATAACCGCAACCTATTAAATTTTATCGCATCCCCAATCGTAATGCGCCGCACCCATGATTGAACCAAATTGCGTTGGTGTAATACGAGGGCTGCGCCCTCGGCGTCAGATTCGCTTCGCGAACCGTGACCTACAAATTGCTCAAAATCCATGGAGATCATTTGCCGCCAATCGTAGGGCGCCGTTAGGCCGCAGGCCGTAATGCGCCGTTGGGTGCGAAGCACCCATGTGACTCCAGCAAATTACGTTGGTGTAACACGAGGGCTGCGCCCTCGGCGTCAGATTCGCTTCGCGAACCGTGACCTACAAATTGCCCAAAATCAATGGAGATCATTTGCCGCCAATCGTAGGGCGCCGTTAGGCCGAAGGCCGTAATGCGCCGCTGGGTGCGAAGCGCCCATGTGACTCCAGCAAATTGCGTGGTGTAACACGAGGGCTACGCCCTCGGCGTCAGATTCGCTTCGCGAACCGTGACCTACAAATCACCCAAAATCCATGGAGATCATAGGCCGAAGGCCGTAATGCGCCGTGGGTGCGAAGCGCCCATATATCCGACCAAATTGCGTTGGTGTAACATGAGGGCTACGCCCTCGGCTGTAGGGCGCCGTTAGGCCGAAGGCCGTAATGCGCCGTTGGGTGCG
>NZ_BAAGVX010000007.1:0-1434 GCF_054780655.1 Marinomonas epiphytica | reverse complement strand
CCTCTTTTGGGCGAAGTGGTTGATGCCATGCTTCCAGGAAAAACTTCTAAGCTTCAGATATGATCGAACCGTACCCCAAACCGACACAGGTGGTCAGGTAGAGAATACCAAGGCGCTTGAGAGAACTCGGGTGAAGGAACTAGGCAAAATGGTACCGTAACTTCGGGAGAAGGTACGCCGGTTAGTGTGAAGGACTTGCTCCGTAAGCATTGATCGGTCGAAGATACCAGGTGGCTGCGACTGTTTATTAAAAACACAGCACTCTGCAAACACGAAAGTGGACGTATAGGGTGTGACGCCTGCCCGGTGCTTGAAGGTTAATTGATGGGGTTAGCGCAAGCGAAGCTCTTGATCGAAGCCCAAGTAAACGGCGGCCGTAACTATAACGGTCCTAAGGTAGCGAAATTCCTTGTCGGGTAAGTTCCGACCTGCACGAATGGCGTAACGATGGCCACACTGTCTCCACCCGAGACTCAGTGAAATTGAAATCGCAGTGAAGATGCTGTGTATCCGCGGCTAGACGGAAAGACCCCGTGAACCTTTACTATAGCTTCACAGTGAACTTTGAACCTACTTGTGTAGGATAGGTGGGAGGCTTTGAAACCGAGACGCTAGTTTCGGTGGAGCCAATCTTGAAATACCACCCTGGTACGTTTGAGGTTCTAACTCAGGTCCCTTATCGGGATCGAGGACACTGTGTGGTGGGTAGTTTGACTGGGGCGGTCTCCTCCCAAAGAGTAACGGAGGAGCACGAAGGTGTGCTCAGCATGGTCGGAAATCATGCATAGAGTGTAAAGGCAAAAGCACGCTTAACTGCGAGACAGACACGTCGAGCAGGTACGAAAGTAGGTCTTAGTGATCCGGTGGTTCTGTATGGAAGGGCCATCGCTCAACGGATAAAAGGTACTCCGGGGATAACAGGCTGATACCGCCCAAGAGTTCACATCGACGGCGGTGTTTGGCACCTCGATGTCGGCTCATCACATCCTGGGGCTGAAGCCGGTCCCAAGGGTATGGCTGTTCGCCATTTAAAGTGGTACGCGAGCTGGGTTTAGAACGTCGTGAGACAGTTCGGTCCCTATCTGCCGTGGACGTTTGAGATTTGAGAGGAGCTGCTCCTAGTACGAGAGGACCGGAGTGGACGAACCTCTGGTGTTCCGGTTGTCACGCCAGTGGCATTGCCGGGTAGCTACGTTCGGACGGGATAACCGCTGAAAGCATCTAAGCGGGAAGCCTCCCTCAAGATAAGATCTCACTGGAACTTAAGTTCCCTAAAGAGCCGTTCGAGACTAGGACGTTGATAGGTTGGGTGTGTAAGTGCTGTGAGGCATTGAGCTAACCAATACTAATTGCTCGTGAGGCTTGACTATATAACACCAAAGTAGCTTTAGATAAGCGAAAGGATACGGTTTAAAACTTGATACACGTTATTTC
>NZ_BAAGVX010000006.1:0-80902 GCF_054780655.1 Marinomonas epiphytica | reverse complement strand
GAAGTCCACGGTCACGGTGTCGTCTTCGTCACTCGCTGCGAAGGTCGCTACGATGGCACCCGCTTCGGTGGTTTCTTCCACCAAGGCATCGCCTAGGGTGATCGCCAACTCAGTGGCATCGTCTACAGAAGAAAGGGAAATAGTAGCAAACTGCTCTTCAGAGTCCGCTGTGCCGTCAGAAGCGGTCACGCCCAAGGTGATGTCCGTGTCGGTCAGCGCATCGTTGCCCAGTGCTAACGCACCGGCCGCGGTTAAGGTCACCACACCGGTGTCTTCGTCAATGGTGAAGTAGCCAGCGTCGTTGCCGCTGGTGATGCTGTAGGTCACAGTATCGCCATCTAGGTCAGAAGCGGTGAAGGTCGCTACGGTGTCACCTTCGCTTGCTAGGTTCTCGGTTAACGTCGAACCCGTTGCTGTATCAATGGTTGGAGCGTCGTTGACGCCATCTAGGGTGATGGTCACGGTCGCTTCATCCGAGGTTGCTGTGCCGTCAGAAGCGGTCACGCCCAGGGTGATGTCCGTGTCGGTCAGCGCATCGTTGCCCAGTGCTAACGCACCGGCTGCGGTTAAGGTCACCACACCAGTGTCTTCGTCGATGGAGAAGTAGCCAGCATCGTTGCCGCTGGTGATGCTGTAGGTCACAGTATCGCCATCTAGGTCAGAAGCGGTGAAGGTCGCCACTGTGTCGCCTTCGCTTGCTAGGTTCTCGGTTAAGGTCGAACCTACTGCTGCGTTTATTACAGGCACATCGTTTGTACCATTGATGGTAATAGTAACTGAGTGTGTATCACCACCATCAGAAGTCACTGTAATAGTATCTGTAAGTGTTGCCCCAACACCTAATCCTTGAATAGTAGGCGTGTCTATTAGATTATAAGTCCACTCACCATTTTCATTAATAGAAAATGTACCGAATGTACTCGAAACATCACTTTGCTCTACAAAGCTTGCTTCTCCTGCGTCAGCGTCGCTTATGGTTAATGTACCCGTAGCAACCGATTGCAAGTCTTCTGCTACACTACCTACATCTGCACCAGCAATGATAGCTCCAACACTAATGCCTATAACATTAAAAGTCAGTACCGCAGTAGCTGATGCTCCTTGCTCGTCTGTCACTGTCAAAGTGGTGCTTAAATTTAGCAATTCACCTGTTTTTAGGTAAGCATAATCCGCAGCGTCGAAGGTATAGCTACCATCATCATGAATCGTTAGACCTGCAATCTCTTCACTTAATGTGTATGTTAATGACTCCCCATCAGGAACATCCACATCTTCTGCGTCTATTTGACCATTAAAGACTGCGGATTCAAGAATAAATTGAGACAGCCCTTCTACTGTTGGCAAATCATTCGTACCAGTCACAGTAAATGTTAGTTGAGCAACGTCTTGGTTCCCCATCGTATCTTCAACAAGGACATCTTGAATCTCTGCTTCAGATAAGTAGTCATAACTGGCGGTATCAAGAGAGTAATTACCAGACTCATCAATACTGAAGCCCGCTGGCGCTGTACCGACAACTGAAAACGTCAAATTACCCTGATCAACAAGGTCTGTATCAGTAACATTAATTGTGCCGGATGCGATTTCATTTTCTATTAAGCTATCAACGGCATCTTCAGCCTCTGGAGCCACGTTAATTTCAAAGGAGTGATTTTCTGTTGCAACACCTTTATCACCGGCTTCATTATATGCAATCGCATTGGCTTCAATAGTCAAGTCACCATCAGAAACCAACACTTCTCTTGGCACATCAATAGTAAACTCGCCATCACTGGTGGTATTAACGCTAAACGTTTGTCCATTAATGTTAAGACTAACAACTGCAAGTGAAAAATCATCTCCCTCTAAACGCCCTGTCACAGCGTAGGTAGCATCATCTTCACTCGCATTTAAAATATTGTCTTCAGTAATATCATCTAAAGATAAAGTAACATTAAGATTACTTTCACCGTCATTATCAAAAATACGTAACGATCCTTGCATATCGCCAAGTACGGCATCACCCGTCACATTTGACAAGGTAACAAACGCCATTTCCATATTTTCGACTTCAATATCATCGACAATTGGAATCTGTACGACAGCGGATGTTTGCCCCGCAGGAATAGTTATTGTTCCTGTGGCATTTTCGTAGTCTTCTCCAGCTGTTGCTCCCACACCAAGCACATCATAATCAATTGTTACATCTGTACTTGAAGGCTCACTCAGTGACACAGTAAACTCAGCGTACTCTTGACCTTCTATAGCATAAACATAATCAATGGATACAACGGGTACAGTGACATCGGCCGTGTCGTTATCTTCAATTTCAATGCTTATCTGCTCATCGTAGAAGTTATCACCTGTAATTACAGCTTCTAAAAATTCCGTACCCTCAACTGCTACGTCATCAAATAGTGGAATACGAACATCAATTGAGCTCGCGTCGGCTGGCAATTCAATACCAAAAGTCGGCCATGCGACATCCCCAATAAACTCAACAGAATTAAGTGTGGCCGACAACCAGGTTTCCCCACCATCCGTTGAGTATTCAAATGGCATGCTAAAGTCATCAGCGTACTCGGCTATTTGCTTACCTAATGCATCACTTAATGTTTCACTGGTAAATGTGATATTGAGAGATTGAGCTTCATCAAAGGTTAGGGAGCTAGACAATGTAAACTGAGCGTAGTCGTCACCTTCATTAACTGCTTCAGAGATGTTTGTTGAGAGGTGTGACTTATTTAGATCCAGAGCGGCCGATGAGCTTTGTGTATATTCGGCCGTCCAGTCATTCACCGTAAAGTCGAAGTTAAGTCCTTCAAGATCATAAGGCGTAAGTCCTTCTAGCTTGTCTTCAGCGATATTAATTGTATAGGTGCCATCACCATTATCCACTAACTCGCCAAGGCCCTGAAAAGCTTCGCCTAAACTAACATTAGAGACCGCTAAATTTTCTGAAAATACTTGATTTACCGTTACACCATTTGCTAGGTCGGATGCACTAAAGGTCAACTGCCCGGTTTCTTTTACATCAAGATAATTATAAGTAACTGTACCCTCATTAAACTCAATAACATCTTGCTCACGAGCATCAAATTCCTCAGGCACTCGATCACCTGCGAATGTTTCAATATTTTCAGCAACGTGCTCCATTGCTATGGTTTCAAAGACGTTATCTCCATCACCATTCACTGCCTCAGAATCACGAGTAAATTCAATGCCTAGAGTCGCTAGCAAATCAGATAAATCTTCTTTATCCATTTGCTCAATATTTAAATTCACATCCGCTAAAGCATCGCGAGTTTCTTGAGAGATACTAATAACATTACTAACTTCATCATAATTCACTAGATCATTAGTTTGTAAGACACCATCATCTTCACTGGTGCCAGTATCACTGTCTGCTAACCCTTCTTGGATGGCTTGCAAAAAAATAGCCATATTCTCAACGTAGTTATCATTAACATCTTTTAAACCAGTGTCAGCGATATCTTGCAGGAAGAGGAATTGGCCGTCGATATCCTCAGAGGTGACGGATCCAACAACCACACCACCTACTGAGAAAGTGACCGTATCTCCATCGCGATAATTGAATGAACCATCATCACCATCAGACCCTGTTATGCCAGACAAACCACTAGTCGTCGTGTATGACAAACCGTTAACTAGCCCGTCAACAAAGTAGCTTGTAAAAACGATAGAAGGGGCATCACCGCTAGTACCGATAGAACCTGAATCAGAACTATCCGTATCGCTTGAGCGATTATTTGACTCACCAGTAAAGGAGAAACTGACTCGGGCAGTATAAAGGCCGCCAGAATCATTATCGGTATCGTAACCAAAGGTCGGTAGGCTCAGCCCTGATGTACCGCCCTCTGTATCAAAACCAAAGCTGGTCGTAACCCCTGTATTGTTACGAGCAACATCCACTCCAACACTGTTGCCATCGTCAAATTCCCCAGCCTCTTCACCTGCCGCTGGCGCTTCTTGAATTTGAGTCGGGTCTTCACCTGCTAAAATGGCATCTTGGAGCGCTTCAGCTTCTGCTACAGAGTCTTCTTGGAGTTGATCAAGACCTTCTGTGTCATATACCTCGCCAGTAATCTCTACAACAGAGTCTTCACCAAATGGCACTTCTTCAATACTGCCATCAAAGAAGATAATTACACCGGTTGCGCCATTTGCATTGATCGTATCACCGTAATAAACCACCCCGCCGTCTTCGACAAATCGGACCGTGCCATCGGCTGATGTGACTTCTACTTGGGCGCCCTCTTCATTAATTTGTACGTAACCAATGGGCTTCTGAGTTGCTTCTACTGATGTTTGATTGTCGCTCATAACGCTCTCCAAGAGATTAAACTGCGAATAAATTTTTTCGATTACACTCAATATATATGGGGTTAGTCAAAGCCGCTATTGTACCTTGGTACAATAAGAACACTTAATAACAAGTATTTAACAAATCCACCCTTTACTTTACCCACCGTTACATATGGTTTTTCATAATCTTCTTATTGGGCTAATGCTTTCCTATGGAATCGTTATTTTTAACGTCATAATTACATGATATAATTTGACAACAAATCTCAATCACCATACGACTGCCTTTCTTCGGTGCAATGTCGGACAAGGCATCTTGGCTTAACGCCAAAAAACAGTAAGTTTGAGCCCTTACCTAGGCCTCAAAATTTTCTCTATTTCAGAAGGTTATGAATGATCGATTCGATAAAAAGAGACTGGTTCTCAAATATTAAAGGGGACTCCTTAGCGGGTACCGTTGTTGCGCTAGCTTTGATTCCAGAAGCCATTGCATTCTCCATTATTGCCGGTGTTGACCCTAAAATTGGGCTATATGCCTCTTTCTGTATCGCTGTAGTGATTTCATTTGTAGGCGGCCGCCCAGGAATGATTTCAGCCGCCACAGGTGCCATGGCCTTATTAATGGTTACCTTAGTAAAAGAGCATGGGTTGCAATACTTATTAGCTGCCACTTTACTTACAGGTGTGATTCAAATTATTGCGGGATATATTAAGCTTGGAGCATTAATGCGCTTTGTTTCCAGATCGGTAGTCACTGGCTTTGTAAATGCCTTAGCGATACTCATTTTCATGGCTCAACTCCCTGAGTTAACTAATGTGACTTGGCATGTCTACGCGATGACCGCTGTAGGCCTAGGTATTATTTACCTTTTCCCTTATGTACCCGTTATTGGTAAGGCTATACCTTCTCCTCTTGTTTGTATTGTATTGCTGACTATTTTTTCCATGAGCTACGGACTCGACATTCGCACCGTGGGCGATATGGGCGAATTGCCAGATACCTTGCCCGTTTTCTTGTGGCCAGATGTGCCAATGAACTTAGAAACCTTGATGATCATTTTGCCTTACGCCATTGGTCTTGCCATGGTGGGGTTACTTGAATCTATGATGACCGCTACTATTGTCGACGAATTCACTGACACATCCAGTGACAAGAACCGTGAATGTAAGGGCCAAGGTATTGCAAACATCGCATCCGGATTATTAGGAGGCATGGCGGGCTGTGCCATGATCGGCCAATCCGTCATAAACGTTAAATCCGGCGGTCGTGGGCGTCTATCTACTTTCATTGCAGGCTTCTTATTGCTAATCATGGTGGTATTCCTAGACGACCTTATCGGACAAATCCCCATGGCCGCCCTAGTCGCGGTTATGATCATGGTATCAATTGGCACCTTCTCTTGGGAATCCGTTATCAACCTGAAAAAACACCCTTTATCAACTAACATTGTTATGTTGGCGACCGTTACTATTGTTGTCTTTACTCATAACTTAGCCTTAGGTGTTTTTGTGGGAGTACTATTGGCATCACTCTTTTTCGCCAACAAAATTGGCCGCTTTATGGTCGTAAAAAGTGATAAAAACCAAACCGATAACCACAGGCACTACAAAGTTGTTGGCCAGGTGTTTTTTGCATCCTCAGATCAATTTTCGGCCTCTTTCGACTTTAAAGAAGCGGTAGAAAAGGTCACTATTGATTTATCTGCTGCGCATTTTTGGGATATCACTTCTGTCTCAGCACTGGATAAAGTCGTCATTAAATTCCGCCGTGAAGGCGCCGACGTTGACGTAGTTGGCATGAATGAAGCCAGCGCCACAGTAGTTGATCGATTTGGCGTTCATAACAAACCAGAGGAAGTGGAAAAGCTTATGAGCGGCCACTAAGCCTCAAAGGAGTATAACAATGAAAAAAGTGATGGCATGCATTGATGGTTCAGCGTTATCAGAGTATATAACTCACGCCTCGACCTGGGCGTCAAAAAGGCTGCAAGCCCCCTTAACCTTGTTACACTCCTTAGAAAAAACACCGCCTAGAAGTCAGGAGGATTTATCTGGCTCTATTGGCTTTGGCTGTCGTGAACACTTGCTGTCAGAACTTATAGAGCTAGATGAAAAACGCGCAAAATTAGCACTTGAACATGGCAAATTAATTCTTGAAAACGCAGAAGCATTTGCCAAGCAAGATGGGGCGCAAGCAATAGAAAAGCTTCAGCGTCATGGAGATTTAGTGGAAACCCTAATCGATTACGAGGAAGAAACTCGCTTGATCGTCTTAGGCAGGCTCGGTAGCCATCACCCCATGAGCGCTCATACCATTGGTTCTCATATCGAGCGCGCTGCACGTGGCCTACATCGTCCTATTTTAATTACCACAGGTAAGTTCACTCCACCAAGCAACTTCATGATTGCTTACGACGGGCGAGAAGCCGCTAACAACGCCATTCGAAAGATTGCGCAAAGCCCTTTATTAACAGGTTTAAAATGCCACTTAGTAATGGCTGCAGAAAATACCCCCGAACGACAACAGCAATTACAAACCGCTCAGCAATTACTGGAAAACGAAGGGTTTCAAGTTGTTTCGTCCATTCAACCTGGGGCTATTTACTCTGCTTTAACCCACTACCGAGACCAAAACAACATTGAGTTAATGGCAATGGGAGCTTACGCTCACTCGAAAGTAAGGCAGTTCTTTGTTGGCAGCAACACAAATAAAATGATCATTGAAAGCACCATTCCACTACTCATATTACGATGATTCAAATAGCCAAGGTGCAATCACCTTGGCTTAACTTTCGTACCTAGCTTTAGCCTTGGTCACTTTTTCAAGATATTTTTGAGATTCAGCACGGGGATGATCGTACCTTAATTTTTGATACACGGTCGGTGCAGGTGTTTCAATCAGAATATTCATGGCTTTTGTTCGATCAGAGCTGAACGTTTTAAGCACATTACCAGTACCACCGTTATAGGCAGAAATCATAGAATACTCTTGGCTTACCTTGTTAGTCACCTTCACAAGGTAACGTGTTTGCAACAAGTACAAATACGCACTACCAATATCGATATTCTGTTCAGGGGTGAAAAGCACTTCTTTGCTAGGCTCACCCGATTTCTTTTTCACCAAGTTGTATACATCTCGCCCAGCCGTTGCAGGCACCACTTGCATTAAACCATAGGCATTAGCTGGGCTCACAGCATAGGGGTTAAACGAGCTTTCTGTTTCGATAATTCCGTAAATTAATGCAGGAGAAAGGCCATATTTATTAGCCGCTGCCAGCACATAATCGCTATACTTTTCCTGGCGTAAGTGCTGATGCTGTTCAACAAGAGGAAACTCAACAGAGTATACGGTTTGTCCATTTTGCTGTGAGGTCTGTACTTTATTCTGGCTCAAATAACTGGCGTAACGTTGCGCTCGCCATTGATACCTAACCACAACACCATCATGATCTAATACTTGAGGATACAAGAAAGGTTCTCCCTGAGTATTTGGCGCTGAGCTTGAGAAAATATCTGTTTTACTCGGGTCTGCTGTTGTTAATAAGGTGGTTTCAACAGCCTCTCTTAAACTAGCCAAGGGATCTGTTTGAGCAATCGTTTCTACTCGCACCACACCTCGGTCAAAATCCACCAAAGTACGCGCCTGATAGTTATTAGTATACTTCACATACTTTTTCTTATCGGGTAATTCTGAGTTTTCCTTCCCCCACTTTTCATTCACCTTCTCATTAAGCTGTGCATATAAAGCTTTAATTGCTTTTATATCTGCGCGTATGAGGTCACGGCTCACCTTCGCTTGTTTCGCGATAGCTTTGATATCTTCAGCGTCATCCGCCTCTTTGATCTGCTCCGTTAATTTCTGCACGGAAGAAACAGAGTCAAAGTTCAATAAAGACTGACACCCCATGAGTAAACCAGCACAAACCAATACAACAGATCGTTGAAACACCTTTAAGGTAAGCTCGGACATTTCATTCCTTACAACAGCACGAGAAATAGTTAAAGTATGTGTAAAGTGTACCCCGATTCTACCCTGCTGTCAGTTTGCAACCACCACAATTAAGGCCTTCAATTAAGACAGTCTTGTTAAATATATATGAAAATTAACATATATGGATTTACATATATAAAATGACTCTTTATCATTTTTCCTATCTAACAAACACTCACTCCAAACAGAGGCAAAAACATGACGATCAAAGTTGGTATTAATGGGTTCGGTAGAATGGGAAGACTGTCTTTTCGCGCAGCCTTCAATTGGCAAGACATCGAGTTCGTACAAATAAATGATGTTGCTGGTAACGCCGAAACTCTTGCTCACTTGGTCAACTTCGACTCAGTCCATGGCCGCTGGGAGCACAACGCAACTAGCCAAGACAACAACATTCTTATTAATGGCAAGACCATCAGATGCAGTCAAAATAAAGCCATTGCCGACACAGACTGGTCTCAGTGCGATGTTGTGATTGAAGCAACCGGAAAAATGAAATCCAAAGAACTCTTGCAAGCCTACCTTGATCAAGGAGTTAAACGTGTCGTCGTAACGGCACCAGTCAAAGAAGAAGGCGTGTTGAATATTGTCATGGGGGTTAACGACCACCTTTACGAGCCAGCCGAGCACCCTATTGTCACAGCAGCCTCCTGCACAACAAACTCCCTAGCACCTATCGTGAAAGTGCTGCATGAAAATATTGGCATTAAACATGGCTCTATCACCACCATTCATGACATTACAAATACACAAACCATTCTTGATGCTCCACACAAGGATCTACGACGCGCAAGAGCCTGCGGGAGCAGCTTAATACCCACGACTACAGGCTCAGCTACTGCCATTACTCATATTTTCCCTGAGCTAAAAGGGAAACTAAATGGACATGCCGTAAGGGTACCACTTGCTAATGCTTCATTAACAGATTGTGTTTTTGAGCTAGATCGACCGGTAAGCCAAGACGAAATAAATACCCTGATGCGCCAAGCCAGCCTTAACGAGCTTAAAGACATTCTTGGCTACGAAGAACGTCCACTGGTCTCTATTGATTACAAAACAGACCCACGTTCTTGCATTGTAGATGCCCCTAGCACCATGGTTATCAATCAAACTCAACTTAAAATGTACGTTTGGTACGATAACGAATGGGGCTACGCGAATCGCACTGCTGAACTTGCTCGTAAAGTTGGTCTACTCGACCTATAGAATCAAAACATTTTAATCATAAGCGGTAACCGAATCATGCTATCTCAGCTTTCCCATAGTGTTCGACAATATTTGATTGTCACTGGAAACTACTGGTGTTTCACTCTCACCGATGGTGCATTACGCATGCTCGTTGTCCTGTATTTCTATGGGTTAGGTTACGGTGCTCTGGATATTGCCCTGTTATTCATTTTTTATGAATTTTTTGGCGTGATAACCAACTTATTTGGTGGTTGGCTAGGAGCCAAGTGGGGGTTAAATCGCACCATGAACATGGGCCTAGGGCTACAAATTGTCGCTCTAGGTATGTTACTGGTTCCAGAGAATTATTTGTCTGTCATTTGGGTGATGGCCGCACAAGCACTGTCAGGAATCGCCAAAGATTTAAACAAAATGAGTGCCAAAAGTGCCATTAAAGTATTGGTTCCTAAAGATCAGAGCTCTAAGCTCTACCGTTGGGTCGCTCTACTGACTGGCTCTAAAAATGCTTTAAAAGGGCTAGGTTTTTTTGCCGGTGGATTATTACTCACTTTGGTAGGCTTCCAAAAAGCCATTCTAATAATGGCCATTGCACTGTTATTTGTTTGGGTTTACAGCCTATGGCAACTTGGCGAGGATATGGGTAAGTCGAAAAACAACCCCAAATTCACGGAAATATTTTCTAAAAGCCGCGAAATCAATATTCTTTCTGGGGCTCGAATGTTTTTGTTCGGAGCTCGAGACGTCTGGTTTGTCGTCGCACTACCGGTTTACCTAAGTAGCCAATTCAATTGGGATCATTGGCGTGTAGGCAGCTTTTTAGCCTGCTGGGTCATTGCTTACGGTTTTGTACAAAGCATCGCACCCTATATTACGGGTAAAAATAAACAACAAATTCCATCTGCAACTCAAATAAGCTTCTGGGCGTTATTATTAACAGCACTGCCAGCCTTTATTGCCATTGGCCTGACTTACAGTGATCATGGGTTATTTATTTTGCTTACTGGGCTAATCTTGTTCGGTGCTGTATTTGCCATCAACTCTTCGTTGCACAGTTACTTGATCGTCGAGTTTGCCAGTAAAGATGGCGTCTCTATGGACGTTGGCTTTTATTATACAGCCAATGCAATGGGGCGCTTAATTGGCACACTTCTTTCGGGCTGGGTCTATCAAGAATATGGGCTCATTCACTGTCTCTGGATTTCTTTCGCCTTCCTACTAACAACCAGTTTGATTTCAATGGCGCTCCCCAAGTCAAAAACAGTCAACAGTTAATCCAGTTAAATTAGTTTTTCGGCCAGAGGGGCCTTCAGCCCCTCTTCACTCTTTAAACTTGTTAGATAAGTGTTATTCCAGTAATCTGACGGTATTTAGTATTGGGTTCTCATGAGGTCGTGCATGCGTCAGCACATTGAATTGATTTCTTATCAAAATACCGCTCCGTGCCACCAGCATGATCACACTCAAATCGTCATTCCGTTAACTGGCCAATTAGAATTAGAAGTGGACGGCAAACAGTCTTTGGTGACACCTGGCAAGGCTTGCCTGATCTCGCGGCACTATGAGCACGCTTACTTTGCTCAACAAGACAACCAGTGCTTAGTGCTAAACAACCTTCCTTACTGGGATGCTAACCTAATCAGCGAACACGCTTTCGTGTCTGTTTCGTCTGCTGCTGAACACTTTTTCCAATTTTTAGGGCAATTATCCCCCCAGCAGAAAACGCTTGAGCCCCATGCTCTTGCCATGCTTGAGCACCTACTCCCTCTACCGAAAGAGAAGCTGACCCTATCAGATCGTCGCTTACAAAAAGCCAAACAACTATTAGATCAAAACATCCAACGTAATTGGCAGATGATTGAACTCGCAGTAAGCGTACATTTAAGCCAAAGTCAACTCACACTTTTGTTTAAGCGCCATCTTGGCCTTACTCCTAAACAATATTTGATCCGTTTAAGGCTTAATAAAGCCAAACAGTTACTTAGTCAGAGCCACATTACCCTAGACAACATTGCTCATCAGGTGGGCATTGCTGATGCCAGCTCATTGATAAAACTCTTTAAACAACATTACGGCCGTACCCCAAGCCAATTCAGAGTCTAATCAAGGCTTTACATGGTCGTTCTCGATCGCGCTTTCCCAGCTTTGGATCAGCCTTTTTTGCTTAGCACTATCACGACCTACCAATAACTGCTGGTCGAGCTCAATGGAACGAGTTGGCCCTAAAGCTTGAGCAAAGTATGGTGAATCCAATTCTCTTAAATCACTTTTAATTGGATACATTAAGCCCATACTCACCATCATTTGTTGAGCAATATCAGACAGCAAAAAGTCGATCAGTAAACCCGCGTCTTGGGCATTAGGAGCGTATTTAGGAATGAGAGCGACTCGCTTTAGCATCAAGGTGTAATCTGTTGGCAAAACCATAACCAAATTATCATCGATGCGAGCCCGCTGGGACACATAAGAAGCCAACAAATTATAGCCAACCATCAGCTTACCGTCAGCGACATCATCCATCATGTCCCGTGAACAACAATAAGTTTGCACATCATGACTACCAAAAGCTTCCAATAGTCGCCCCCAAGTAGCATCAGCTTGGCGCGCATCCTGGCTTACCAACAAATATCCGACACCACTGGTACGAATATCATAGGTGCCAATTTTACTGGTAAAGAGCTCTTCATTTTGACGAATAGTCGTTAACAAAGATTGCCTATCGGACGGTGGTTCCCCGGGGTAAAGACGTTTATTAACCACCATAACAATAGGATCGTAAGAAAAAGCAAACACTTGATTGCGCCATTTTTCGGTGGCTGGAAGACTGTCAGTTCGCTCCGAACGATAGGTTTGCGCTAAGCCATCATTGACCAACTTTAACTGCAAATCCATGGCACTACTCATTACTAAACTGGCAGTGGGGTTTTCATGCTCTATAATAGTCTGACGATACAAGTCGGATGAGTTAAGGTCTCGATAAACAAGGCGAATTTCAGGATGTAGTGCAACAAAAGCTTGTAAAATAGGTGAGAAAGACTCCAAATCCACAGGAGAATGAACAACTAATGTTCGAGGTGCTTCTGGATGACCGAAATATACGGGATTAGCATACAAAGCGTTGCAACAACCAAGAACCAATACGAGTAACCATCTAAGCATCTGAACGCCCTCCTACATATTTTTTAATATCGATTTGAATACTGGTTCCCTTAGGAACTGTGTCTAAAATAACAACACTAGCGGCATGGTAATCGACAATATCTTTGACTAAGGAAAGCCCCACACCACTCCCTGCAATGTCATAACGTCCTCGATAAAACCGCTCGAACACTCTACTCTTATCTACGTCAGAAATACCTTCGCCAAAATCAATCACTGATAAGCGATAGAATCCTGGACCTTCTATTAATCGAATAATTACTTCTGCACTACTACCCTGCTCTACCTTGGTATAGCGAACGGCATTTTCAATTAAGTTTTGTAGCATTTGTGATAAAGCAAAACCCTCTCCTAAAATAAGCGCCTCTTTCAAAGAGGTTTCAAGGGACAAGCGCACGCCTTTGTCTAGAGCGACTAAAGCTTGGTCACGACAAGAGCCAGACACAACCTCCACAAGATCGACTACTGCCAATTTTTGAGTTTGAATTCTATGGGAAACCACAGCTTGATTAAGAAGCAGTGTGACAGTGCGGCTTAGGGTATCGCATTGCTCAACTATGTTTTCTAAGGCCTGATGCTGACTATGAGGAGTCGTTTGATCGCGAGCATTTTCAGCTAATGCTTTCAGGCTGGCTAGTGGTGTTCTTAACTGATGAGCCGCATCCGTCGTATAGTTCTCTAACTGCTGTAGGTTCGTTTGCAGGCGCGCCATAAAGTGATTAATAGCCACTTTTAAGTGATGAGTTTCTTTTGGTGTGTCTATCGCGATTGGGGTTAAATCGCCCAATGACCGTTCTTCAAGATCCCGTTCTATACGATGCAACGGCCTCAGTACCAAGTGACTACCAATGATAATCATAGAAATCGCCACCAGTGCAATTAATACAATAACCTGAACAGCACGTTGAGTCACAGAAGAGGCCATTGCCTCCCGAGACAAACGGGTCTGGCCTAAAATAATTCTAACCGTTTGTTCCGTTTCCGATTCGGTCAGCCTTTTTTCTAACCAAGCAAAACGTACTTTCTCTCCTGAATACAGTTGATCATAAAAAATAACCTCCCCTTCCTGAGCTGGCTTAGGGGGTAGGCTTGGCAAATCGTCATAGCCTGTAATCATGCCTTTTTCAAGGGTTTCTACCTTATAAAAGATACGGTCTTCATTGGCTTGCGCCAAAGTCGCAAAAGCAGACCAAGGAATATCAATGCTTACTTCGTCATGTACCCAGATAATATTTTCATCCAGCTGCAAAATAGCACTGCGCAGTAATCGGTCAAAAGACAGGTCTGCAAGCTTTTGACTGTAATTAAAGACTAAATTTACCGCCAAACCGGCAATGATACCAATGACCACAACCCCTGCCAAAATCAGCCTAAAGCGCAAAGAGGGGGCGCGCTTTAGCGCACGACTTTCTTCAAACAAGGTTTCTGGCGAAATCCCAGTTTGAGATGAATCAGCAGCATCAGTTGCTTTTCTGTATTTGGGCCACATACCCAATCCCTCGTAACGTATTGATATGCAGATCGCTGTCGGTCAGTTTCTTTCTTAGTCTACCCACATATAACTCAATCGCATTCGGACTGGGGTTATCGTCAAAATTAAATAAGTGCTCTGTTATCTCATCTTTACTCAACACTCGCCCAAGGTGCCCTAAAAAAATCTCCAACAAACGAAACTCCCTATTGGTAATTGCCCTAAGGTCTTTATTTACAAAGACCTGGCGACTGTCTCGATCCACTAAAATATTACCATGCTCTGTAATATTGGTGGCATAGCCATGCTGGCGACGTAATAATGCCTTGCAACGCGCCTCCAGTTCACCAAAATCAAAAGGCTTAGTCAGGTAGTCATCAGCCCCTTCATCTAATAACCGAATTCGATCCTCAATTTGATCACGAGCAGTTAAAATTAACACAGGCGTTACATCTTCACGTTGTCGCAGCTTTTGCAGCAATTGCAAACCTGATAAGCCTGGTAAGTTAAGGTCTAAAAGTATTAAATCCACTTCTTGGTATTTTAATAGTTCATCCGCTTTTTTACCGTCACTAATCAGATCTACCCCATGCCCAAGACTCGATAGACGTTCACGAATTGCCTCACCCAGCACCTGAGTATCTTCAACCACTAATATACGCATATCTTCACCATAGATTACTCGTCTTACTAAAGCACGAAGGTTCGAGAGCGACTAACCCTCGAACCTTGATTCACTTATACAACTTAATAAAGTGGATTAATCTGCTTTTTTCGATTGGCGCATTTTCCTTCTCACCAATGGCCCAATAATCATAGGCAACACTAGCCCTGAGATGGCCACTACCCACAACCCAATACTAAGACCACTACTAAACAAGATACTCCAATCGCCTTCAGAAAGCACCAAAGCATGACGCAAGCTTTTCTCCATTTCAGGCCCCAATAGCATGCCCAAAATAATAGGAACAAGTGGTATTTCTACTTTACGGAAGATATAACCCATCACCCCAAAGCCCACCATAAAATACAAATCAAGCGCACTATGACTAACAGAGTAAATACCAACGGAAGCTACTAGTGTCACGATGGGCATAAGGTATTTTGGCGGAATACTCAGCAACTTAACAAAAATACCAACCATTGGGATGTTCAATAACAACAGCACCAAGTTACCAATAAACATGGCTGCAATGACACCCCAAACAAGGTCTGCATTTTGTTGGAACAACATAGGGCCAGGTGTGATATTCAAAGAAATCAACATAGCCAATAAAACGGCTGTTGTTCCACTACCAGGCACACCAAGTGTTAGCATAGGAACAAGTGCACCAGAAGCCGCACCATTGTTACCAGCTTCAGGGGCCGCAACACCACGGGAATCCCCTTTACCAAACTCACCTTTATCTGAAACGCGCTTTTCTAGCGTGTAACTGATAAAGCTGCCCAGTGACGCCCCTGCGCCAGGTAAGACACCCGAGATAAAACCAAGAACCGAGCCTCTCAAGGAAGCGGGCAATACTCTTATAATATCTTTAGGGCTAAGCTTTAGTTTGTTAATGGCAACCTGTTTAAGCCCATCACCTGCGTGTTTTTCTAGGAAAAATAGCAACTCACTAATCGCAAACAAACCCACAATTGCAATAATGAAGTCAATTCCTTCAAACAGCTCCAAGCTATTAAAGGTGTAACGCTGCACCCCTGATAATAAATCGATGCCAACGGTCGCAATCATTAACCCAATAGCGGCAGCCATGAGAGTTTTAAACTGATTTTTACCAGTAATCCCACCTAAGGTGGCAAACGCTAGTGTAAAGAGCGCAAAGTATTCTGCCGGACCAAATTTTAATGCAAAGCGAGCCAGAATAGGTGCCAAGATAACTAAGCCGATAGTTGCAATAAAGCTACCTATAAAAGACGCAATGGCGGAGATAGCAAGAGCTTCAGCGGCCTTACCTTTTACCGCCATAGGATAGCCATCAAGGCACGTCATCATCGCAGGCTCATCACCTGGAATGTTCAGCAAGATAGACGAAATTCGCCCTCCATACATGGCACCTGCATACACCGACGTCAATAGAATTAAAGAAGAAGTTGGTGATAACCCAAAGCTGAAAGCAAGAGGAATTAATATAGCAACACCATTAGAAGGCCCTAAGCCAGGCAATGCACCAATCAGCGTTCCTAGAATCGCCCCTAATACGGCGAACATGATGCTTTCAGGTGTCAAGGCAACAGCAAAGCCTTGTAGCAATAAACTTAACGTGTCCATATTAAAACTCCAACAAGCCAAGTGGTAGAGACAACTCCAACACAGTGTTAAACAAAAAGAAGATAAACACTGAGCTGGCAACACCGGTAATGAGGCTCTTAGTGACTGTCACCCCCATTCTCCAACATAAAAAGCTCACCACTAACGTCGCAGAAATAAGAAAACCTAATGGCTCGATCGCCCAAGCAAACACCATAATAGATAAGGACACTACAGCAAGCTCAATTAGCATAGATACTGGCGCCCATGGTGTGTCCGGATCAGGTCGAACAATCATATACACTGAGCTAACACCCAGCACAATTGATAAAATTATTGGAAATGTATTGGGGCCAACAGTCTCATGACCACCAAACGGAATTGGGAATTGCGTTGCTTCATAGCCATACGCCACGGCTAATAGAAGCATAAGCATACCAAACACACGATCATTTACGCGCATCGTACTGCTCCAATTGAGTTAAATTGAAATATCGGAATGTAGGAGGAGCGAACGCCCCTCCTAATAATCAGCCAAATGTTATTTAATTAAGCCAATTTCTTGTGACAAGATTCGGATGTCTAAGGTTTGCTGGTCTACGAACTCTGTAAGGTCAGCACCCGACTTATGGAATGGCATTAAACCATTCTTCGCCATGATGTCTTTCCACTCTTGCGTTTCGTACAAACCATCCATAGTGTTGACCCACCAGTCATAAGAGGCTGGGTCAGCATTACCTGGCACATAGAAACCACGCCAGTTTGGCGCGACTGCATCAATGCCTTGTTCCATAGCCGTTGGGATAGTATCGTACGGTGCTGGTAAGCGCTGCTCAGCTAATACAGCAAGTACACGAACATCGCCTGAATCCATAAAGCCCGTTACTTCTGATACGTCTCCAGTGAAAGCATCAACATGACCGCCCACTACCTGGACCAATGCATCGCCACCGCCATTAAAAGCAAGGTAACGAATTTGAGGTAATTGAGTTACTTGAGAGTTTTTCGCAGCGATAAGCACTTTAAGGTGATCCCAACCACCAGAACCACTACCACCAGCAAATTTAACAGAAGTAGGATCATCACGAAGAGCCGCCATTAAATCATTTAACGTTGCGTATTTAGAGTCTTTGCTAACCGCAATAACACCGTAATCGGCTCCCAATGTGCCGACCCACTTAACTTGACTTGCATTCATTCCTGGGAATTGGCCTTGAGCAAGGCGAGTCGTTGTAGCAGTACTAGCTGCAACAATGAGATTAGCGTCTTTTTCACGTTTACTAACCGTGTGAGCGAAGGCAACACCACCACCTGCACCCGGCATATTAACCGTCTTAACATTACCTTTAATATAATCTAAATCAACTAGCACCTTACCCACACTACGACAAGTAAAGTCCCAACCACCGCCAGGGTTAGCCGGGGCGATACACTCAGCACTTCGTGCAGGTTCAAATGCATGAGCTTGTCCAGCTAAGGCTAGAACTGCTGCGCCAGATACTAGAGCGGATTTCAAAGATAAAGATTTAAGCATTATGATCTCCTGATTATTATTTTTGTTTTTCATTCTCAAAGCACTTAACCGTTAGTATTGTGATTTGATGCTTACGACCATATCAACCCAAACTGTCATCATCCTGTCAATCGCCTGTCACAAACAAAATAATTGTAAGCGAATGTTCATTCATAGCGATTTTTGACATATCATTCCGCGCTTTTACACCACTTGCGCACATTCAAATAGCGTAATATGAGCCGATTCAGATAATTAAAAAAAGGACCTGTTAATGAACCGTTCATCTGCAACAGCCATAGGCTCTATAGCAATTTTTCTTTGGAGTGTACTAGCATTGTTTACTACCAGAGCAGGCTTGGTGCCCCCCCTTCTTTTGTTATGTTTAACGTTTTCGGTAGCAAGTGTGCTGTTCTTTATAGTCTACTGGCTTAAAGGAGAGCTTAGAGCGTCTTGGGAGCAAACTCCACTGTTCTCCATGCTTTTTTGCGGGGGAGCTTTTTTCCTTTATCACTTTTTTTATTTTTACGCCTTTCAACATGCGCCCGCTGTTGAAGCCGGTTTAATCGCCTACCTATGGCCCTTACTCATCGTCTTATTAGCAGGCTTGACGACGGGTGAAAAATTGCAATGGCCTCACTTAATCGGTGCCGTGGTTGCCTTTATTGGCACAGGCATCATGCTAAGTGATAAAACGAATGGAAATGCGCAACTAGATGGCACGCTCTATGATTGGACTGGGTACGGCGCCGCTTTTGCCTGCGCCATTATTTGGTCAAGCTACTCTGTTCTCAATCGTCGCTTTCAGGCCGTTCCATCAAGCGCCGTGCTTTGGTATTGCTTGATTACTGCTCTATTGGCAGGAGCTACGCATCTTTTATTAGAAGAAACGTATCTAGACGTTTCAATGTGTAGCTGGTTCGCTATTTTAGGATTGGGTCTAGGCCCTGTTGGCATTGCCTTTTTCTGCTGGGACTGGGGGGTGAAACGAGGCAATCTATCTTTGCTTGGCGTGCTGTCTTATACCGCGCCCGCCCTTTCTACGGCATGGCTTGCACTATTCACTGAGGCTAGTTTAACCGGAGGGCAATTATTGGCTTGCGTATTTATCACTTGCGGAGCGTTATTTGCCAGCTTAATGCCCACAAAGAAAACTCCGCATATAACAAATAATAAAGTCGAAATCTAAGCCACTTTATTTTGGCGGCTTGGAGCAGCTTGCAAGTAAGCTTCCATTGCCGCCATTCCATTTGGCTGATCCACTTTCACTCCTAAGTCGCGCATAGTACTGCCCAGGGCATGCAAGGTTCTAAACAGGTTATGCTCTCGACATTGCTCTCCCATTTGGCCTATCCTGACAATAGGCTGGCCAAATGATCCAGCAATTTCTACTCGATAGATCTCTGAAATATGCCGACAAATCTGCTTCGAACTCAAACCATCAGGAATATCAATGCCAACCACAGAATTAAGTCTTGCAGAGGGTGGAATAAACAAGGATAACCCCATTGCCTCAACCCCTGTCTGCAAGGCTTTAGAACAACGTAGATGACGAGCAAACCTCACTTCCAGAGTTTCATCACATACTAGTTTCAAAGCCTCGTGCAACGCCATGATGCCAGAAACAGGGGCGGTATAATGATAGCCATCGTTATGCCAAAAATTTTCAGCTAAACGGACATCAAAACACCACTGAGCCGTTGGTACTGAACGGTCTTTAATTGCTTGCCAAGCCTGATCCGAAAAAACCAATAAAGAAACACCAGGAATCGATGAAAGCCCTTTTTGGCCACCAGTGATAACCACATCTACTTGCCAGTCATCCATCTTTAACGGCATGGTGCTTAAGGTACACACGGCATCCACGACCACAATACAGCCGTAAGACTTGGCTATTTTAGTAATTTCTTCTAAAGAGTGATTAAAGACCGTGTTAGACGTTTCACCTTGCACGAGAGTAACCACTTTTGGTCGGTTATCTTCGATAGCGCGCTTCACCCGTTCAGGGTCTGCAGCTTCATGAGTAGCCACATGTAATTGAGCCACTTCAGCCCCAACGCGCTCTGCCATTTGAGCCATGCGGTGACTAAAAAAGCCATTATTAATACAGAGAATTTTCTCGCCGGGCTGTAATAAATTCGCTACCGCCATTTCCATTGCTGCTGAGGCCGGGCCTGCCACACCTAAAACCCACTCAGAACGTGTTTGAAAAACGTATCGCGCCATTGTTTTCACTTGATCAATAACTTGCGCCATGGCGCCACCTAAATGATTGATCACCACCGAGTTCGCTTTCGCAACACGCTCAGGAATTGGAACAGGCCCTGCTCCCATCATTAATAAAGGTTCTTGAGGTAAAATTTCGTCCAATGTTTTAACGACTGGGCAAGGAATGTTTTGGGGGGTAGAGGTATCCATTTTGCTAACCTTGTACAACTGAATAAAGCTTCTACTTATTTAGATAAGCAGAATAAAATATCGAAAATTCATTTTTAATAAAATATTATCCTGCATTGTTGCAATATCTATTAACAAAATAAAGTCAATATAAAGTAAACAGTGGATTCATCTGGAATTCGAACAAATCACCTTTTTGTTCTACTGGTCAGTGTTTTCACAGTAGTATTATTTACTCTATGCAAAACAAGGCAGTATGCGATAATCACGAGTCATACAATTGTAAGGTAATTAAGATGATCACATGTGGTGTAGACATCAAGAGTAACGAAGCCATTTTATGCTTACTCGATAAACAAGATGGGCTGTTTCAAATTATCGACTGCAGACAGGTCCGTCACACCCTTGGCAAAGAAAGTAGCAGCCAACAACTACTGCGCTTTCAGTCGACACTCAAAAAGCTATTTGAAGATTATCAAGTTGAGCAAGTCGTTATTCGAGAGCGCCCAACCAAAGGAAAGTTCGCTGGCAGTGCTATTGGGTTCAAAATTGAAGCGGCAATCCAATTAATTGACCAGCAAGAAGTTCATTTACTGAGTAGCAAGCAGGCAAAGGAGAACATTAAAGACTCTCCCTTACCCATTAGCTTTAAAGAGTCAGGACTCAAAGCGTTTCAGGAAAACGCCTTCATGACAGCTTATGCAGCCTTGGTAAACGAGTAAAGAGTAAATCATCAGCAGGCAGGGTGCCTCACAGTGGCACCCTAATCGCTTACCAACACTGTGCATCACTACACTATTGCACCAAATAGGGGCGCTCTAGAGTTTCTTTTTCCCTAATATCACCATCAATACCCCTCCTAAGACCCCAACACTTGCAATAATTAAGTGCATGGTGACACTTTCACCTGCAAATACCTGCCCACCGACTGTAGCAATGACAGGTACTAAAAGCTGTAACACAGCGGAACTTGAGGTACTTATGCTAGGCAAAACCGCATACCAAAGGGCGTAACCAAGCCCTGACATGATAGCCCCAGACAATACTGCCCAGAGCACTCCTAAAGCGCTGATTTGAAGGCTAGAGAATGTCACCACTAGCAGCAGTAATAGGAATGGCATTGTCCTTATAAAATGCGCTGCCGTCATCATGAGAGGGTCCTGCACGCCTTTACCAAACCAGGTATAAGCACCCCAAGCTATCCCGGCCATCATCATCAAAAACACAGCGAGTAGAGAGCCCTTTCCTTCCATGCTTGGAGACACCAAATATACAAAACTCGCAAAGGCGATAATCAGCCCTAACCATTCTATCGAACTCAGCTTTTGACCAACATACACCGCTAGAACAATTAAGGTCAGTTGCACCGCTCCAAACAAAACTAAAGCGCCAAGCCCAGTTGCTAGCGAAACGTAGGCATAAGAAAAACCTAGCGCATAGACAAACAATGCCACCGCACCTTTCCAACTGCCTTTGTGCCAAATCAGGCTCAAAACCTGTCGCTTCTGATTACTTAATTGAAAAAGCACTAACAAAACTAGAGTGAGCGCCCCACTAAACAGACGTATTGATGTAAAACTAACAGGGTCAATCAAACCTTCCGCTAAGGCCAATCGACAAAGCACTGAATTTGCTGCAAATGCGATTAACGCAAAAGCAACCATAACCATTAAGCGGGGGCCTTGAACCGGCATAAAAATGTGTTCCAAACAACAAAAGAAGCGGACACTTTCACTTACTGGCACCAGATTTGCAAGTTAATCATTTATCATTAGGCAATCATTTTTGGTAACTTATGAGCAAATTGCTAGTCTTCACAGATCTCGATGGCACATTACTTGATCATCACACTTATAGCTTTGAACCGGCTATCAAAGCCCTAGAGGCGTTAAAGAAGCATCAATTCCCCTGTATTCTAAATACCAGCAAAACGTACGCCGAGCTTCAGGCCCTTCGCGTATCTCTTAACCACCAAGACCCTTTTATTGTGGAAAATGGCTCTGCAGTATACATACCCAAATCCCTTGGACTGCCCCCATTAGAACCACTTATCGAACAGGGCGATTATTGGGTAAAAAGCTTTGGTCCAAATCGTGATGACCTGATCACCTTAAAAGACAGACTACAAGACACTTATCAATTTCTCGCTTTTAGCGATATGACTCCTGCAAAGTTAATCCAACTGACAGGCCTAGATTCAAATTCGGCAGAACTTGCACTACAGCGTGAATTCACTGAGCCTCTTTATTGGCAAGACACCGATGAAGCCCTTACTCAATTGAAAGCTGACGCCAAAGAACTGGGCATTCATGTACAAAAAGGCGGGCGCTTTGCCCACCTCATGGGGGCCCAGTGTGATAAAGCCAACGCCATGCTTTGGCTGTCTGAATGGTATTCATCACACAACAAAACATTGGTCACTACCATGGCATTGGGTGACGGAGAGAACGACATTGGTATGTTAGAAATATCTGATCTACCTGTGATCATCCGTTCTCCTTCCCATCCACCACCTAAAATCCCTAATCGACACGATGCACAAGTCAGTCAGCAGGAAGGCCCTGCTGGCTGGTGTGACGCGGTATTCGAAGTACTGACACGTTTAAAGACCAACAACATAGATTCGTAAAATTAAGATAATAAAGGACTCAAATTATGGGTGATTTTCATCAGAACGGCATTATTACTACTTTCCACAATCTGGCTCAACGCCCCTTAGAGGACATGGAAAAAGAGCTTTGCGCCTTCGCTAAAACGCGGCCAATGTCATTGATTCTGCCCTGCCTGTATTCTGAGCTAGAAACCGATGCCATGCCCAACATCATTAAGCATTTACAACAGGTTCCTTACTTATCTGAAATCATCATAGGATTAGACAGAGCCACTGAAGAACAATATCGTCACGCCTTGGAGTTTTTTAGCGTTTTACCACAAAAGCACCGAGTGCTTTGGAATGACGGTCCACGCTTGAGAGAAATAGACGGCGTACTTAAAGGAGAGCACTTATCCCCTACCAACCCAGGCAAAGGCCGTAATGTTTGGTTCTGCATGGGCTACAATTTAGCAGCAGGTGAAGCCGAGTCTATTGCCATGCATGACTGTGACATTGTCACCTATGATAGAGAACTACTTGCACGGTTAATTTACCCTGTCGCCAACCCCAACTTTAACTATGAATTTGCCAAAGGCTATTACGCACGTACTGCCAATGGCAAAATGAACGGTCGCGTGAGTCGACTGCTGGTCACGCCATTATTAAAGTCCTTGAAGAAAGTGTTTGGTAACTTGGATTTCTTGGACTACCTAGACAGCTATCACTACCCACTTGCTGGTGAGTTTTCCTTCCGTCGCGATGTGATGACAGACATTCGCATTCCAAGCGATTGGGGGCTGGAAATTGGCGTACTGAGTGAAATGCACCGAAACTACTCTACTAACCGACTTTGCCAAGTAGACATTGCCGATGTTTATGACCACAAGCACCAAGATTTGTCGGCCGATAATGACGACGGTGGTCTCTCTAAAATGTCTATCGATATCACTAAAGCTATTTTTAGAAAATTGGCCACTAATGGAATTATTTTTAACCAAGAAACCTTTAGAACCATCAAAGCGACCTATTACCGTGTGGCTTTAGATTTTATCGAAGTGTATCGCAACGATGCGGAAATAAACGGTTTAAAACTGGATGTCCATTCAGAAGAGCAAGCGGTGGAGTTATTTGCTGGCAACATTATGAAGGCAGGTAATCAATACCTTGAAAAGCCAATGGAAGCGCCTTTTATACCAAGCTGGAACCGTGTCCAAAGTGCCTTCCCTGGTGTGATGGAACAGCTCGCTAAAGCGGTCGAACAAGACATGGCGGAATATGGACCGAAATAACTAACAATCATCATACGGTTACTCATTAAGCCGGCTCCCCGGCTTAACTTCATTCATTTAACACACTAGGCAGGCCTATATGGAAAATACAGAACAGTCACAACTCACTCAACGCTTAATTGGCCATTTGCAAACCCTATATCCCAAGTTAGACGCAACGGCCCTTGCGAAATCCTGCCTAGAGACCTTTAACCTTAGCCCTGCCACCGAGTCTCCTCGCCCCCACAGAAATATCTGGGACCAGTCTGACATCATGCTAATCACCTATGCAGACACCTTGCGATCTGGAGAAGAAGCACCACTAGAAACCTTAACCAAGTTTGTTAAAAACAAACTGGCTGAAAGCATTTCTGCCGTTCACCTACTGCCCTTCTTTCCTTACAGCTCAGACGATGGTTTCAGTGTTATGGACTACACTACGGTCAACCCGTCTTGTGGCAACTGGGACCATGTCACCGAGCTCACCAAGGAAGTCAAAGTCATGGGAGACTTGGTCATTAATCATTGTTCAAGCCGCAGTATGTGGTTTGAAAATTACAAAGCAGGCGTGGAACCAGGGGCGAGCTATTTCTACGAAGGTGACCCGAATAGTGACTTATCTGCGGTGGTGAGACCAAGAACATCCCCTTTACTACGAGAAGTACAAACTAAAAATGGCGAGAAGCACGTATGGTGTACCTTTAGCCACGATCAGGTAGATTTAAACTTTGAAAACCCACAAGTGTTATTAGAGTTTTTGAAAATTATTCGACTCTATTTAGAAAAAGGCATTCGCTGGTTTCGATTAGATGCCGTGGCCTTTTTGTGGAAAATTCCAGGCACAAACTGCATCAACCTACCGCAAACTCACGAAATGATTCGTTTACTCAGACTCATGATAGAACATTATGCACCTGAGTCAGTCATCATCACCGAAACCAATATTCCTAACCAGGAAAACCTCACCTATTTTGGTAACGCCAATGAAGCACACTTAATTTATAACTTTTCCCTTCCCCCTTTGCTAATTAACAGCCTAATTACGGGTAACTGCCAACATTTAAAACAATGGCTAATGAGCATGCCACCAGCTCAGCAAGGGACAACCTATCTTAATTTTATTGCTTCTCATGATGGAGTCGGTTTGCGCCCTACCGAAGGGCTATTAACCGATTGGGAGCTACAAACCCTCATTAGCACAATGCAAAGGTTTGGCGGTAAACTAAGCTCGCGCACCACTCCTCAAGGGGAGGCAAAACCTTATGAGATCAATATCAGCTTATGGAATGCCCTAGCGGGCACGGTTCAGGCCGGCCCTGACCAGTGGCAACTGGCTCGCTTTTTATGTGCTGCCGGAGTAATGATGGCTCTTGAAGGGGTACCCGCTTTCTATATTCATAGCTTATTTGGCACGGAAAACGATTTAGAACGCGTTGATAATACCGGTCAATTTCGCTCTATTAACCGACACATTTGGGACATGGAAGACCTAGACCATGTTCTCAATACACCAACTCACCATAAGCAGGTGTTTGAAAACGTCACTCGCCTCACCAAGATACGCAGAGCGCAACCAGCATTTCATCCAAATGCTACGCAATATATATTGCACATGGGAGACGGCTTATTTTCTTTCTGGCGTCAGAGCCTTGATCGCCGCCAAAGCCTGTTTGCGGTGTACAACATAACGGATCAACCCGTGAGCTTTAACTTGTCAGAACTTAATTTAATCGCTACGGACAACTGGGTAGACCTGATCACTGAGCAGGTATACGACGACCATTTAGCAAAAGTGACCTTGTTGCCGTATCAATTTATTTGGTTATCAAACAAGCGCGGAAGACTTAAACAAACTCATGCCTAATTGGACGCCACTCGGCTGAGTTAATACCCCAGCCGAGTGGCTTCTTAGTGACTAACCCTAGTGACTAACGGACTTAGAAAACACGTTAATGACCGCCACCCCCAATATAATAAAAAACAATCCAATTATGGCAGGCCAATCCAGCTTTTCATTGTGGTAAACAAAGGCAATGACCGAAATAAACACCACTCCCAAACCAGACCAAATTGCATAGGTAATGCCTGTTGGTAGCGTTTTCATCACGATGCTTAACAGATAGAATGACACCCCATACCCTACAACTAAAATAGTCACTGGCACTATTTTGGTGAAGGAATCAGAGGACTTTAATGCCGTTGTCGCAATCACCTCAGCCAACACAGCCAAACACAACAGCACGTACGTCATAGTTCACTCCTTAACTTTTTATTTGCCATCAAGGTGTTTCAATGTCTTCCGCTAGGAAACCGCCAGTTTGATGAGCCCATAAGGTAGCGTAAATCCCGCCCTGCTGAACCAGCTCGTCATGGCTACCTTGCTCTACAATACGACCTTGGTCTAGCACTACCAGACGATCCATAGCAGCAATGGTCGACAAGCGGTGCGCAATTGCGATCACCGTTTTGCCTTCCATAAGCTTGTAAAGGCTTTCTTGAATTGCCGCCTCTACTTCTGAATCGAGGGCCGAGGTCGCTTCATCTAATATCAATAAAGGCGCGTCTTTAAGCAAAACTCGTGCGATCGCTATTCGCTGGCGCTGACCGCCAGACAGCTTAATTCCACGCTCACCTACCATAGCGTCGTAGCCAGTGTTTCCATAAGGATCAGTGAGGGTCAAAATAAAGTCATGGGCTTCTGCTTGCTTGGTCGCTGCGATCATTTCTTCTTCTGTGGCCTCTGGTCGACCATAGAGCAAGTTCTCTCTAACGGTTCGATGCAATAAAGAAGTGTCTTGGGTCACCATACCAATATTGGCTCGCAAGGAGTTTTGCGTCACCTGGTTAATTGCTTGACCGTCTACCAAAATTTTACCCGCTTCAACATCATGAAAACGCATTAACAAGTTCACAATGGTAGACTTACCGGCTCCTGAACGCCCTACCAAGCCAACCTTCTCACCGGCCTTCACAGCCAAACTTAATGCTTCAATGATTTTTTGATCTTCTTTTCCGTAGTGGAAATACACATCTTGATATTCAATCGCACCCTGCTTTACTTCAAGCTGCTGAGCGTTTTCTTTATCTTCAATCGCCACCGGCTTAGATAAGGTGTGCATGCCATCTGCCACCATGCCAATGTTTTCAAATAAAGAACTGACTTCCCACATAATCCATTGGGACATGCCATTAAGTCGTAGAGCCAAACTGACGGCAATGGCAATGGCACCGATGCTGATAACACTATCAGCCCATAACCAAATAGACAGGGCCGCAATCACAAAGGTCACCAGGTAATTACAAGACTGAACGCCTACATTTAGCCAAGTCACCAAGCGCATTTGTTTATAAACCGTTTTCAAAAAGCCCGCCATACCCTCTTGGGCATAATCTGCTTCCCTTTGGTTGTGAGAAAACAGTTTAACAGTAGAAATATTGCTGTAGCTGTCTACGACTCGTCCGGTCATTAAAGAGCGAGCATCGGCTTGTTCGGTCGAAATGCGCTTTAGCTTAGGCACGAAGTAAATTTGCAACATTACATAACAAACTAACCAACCTAATAGCGGCAGCATGAGTCGATAGTCTGCGTTTGCAATTAACACCAACATAGAAACAAAATAGACTCCGATGTACACCAACACATCCAGCAGTTTCATGACTGTTTCACGAACAGCCAGCGACGTTTGCATGACTTTCGTGGCCACTCTTCCGGCAAATTCATCTTGGAAGAACGTCATACTTTGACGCAGCAAGGTATGATGCGCCCACCAGCGAATGCGCATGGGAAAGTTCCCCAGTAAGGTCTGGTGAAGCACGGCAGAGTGCAAAAAGGACAACACTGGCAACACCACTAATAACATAACCGACATCCAAATTAAGCGGCTACTTTCTTCTGCGAAAAAGGTGTTTGGGTCTTTATTTACTAGCCAGTCAACCAACTGCCCCATAAAGCTAAACAAGGTCACTTCTAGTATGGCGATACTGGCGGTCAGTAAAGACATCATAAGAAGAGGCAACTCTACGCCTCGAGTGTAATGTCGGCAGAATGCGAACAAGGAGTTAGGGATGGGGCGAGTGTCTAATGGTGGAAAAGCGCTAACCCATTTTTCAAAAAGCTTTAACATAAACATCCTTATGAAGCAGATAAGCCAGCCCTAGTTACTGACTAATATTTAAGGCGAGATTGAAACACGCGGTGCTCATAAACACCAGCTTAGGGAGAAAACTCAGAGTGCTAGAGAAAACAATGTCATAGTGTTTCCCTCATTCAACGCATATTTCTCAACAGAATAAGATTATAATGTGACCAGATTATTTTCTAAATAATATTCATTCAGTTTAAGGACGAAGGTAAATTCATTAAATGAAACTGACGCTTCCCGTAATTCTTGTTCTCGGTATGCTGGCCGGCATGACGCCTTTCGCTATTGACGCTTACCTTCCTAGCATACCCACTATTGCCCGCCAATTAGACACAGACATTAGCTTAATTCAAATGACGTTGAGCATGTATTTGGTCGTTTTCGCTCTGTTGCAAATTGTCTTTGGCCCCATTTCTGATGCGATCGGTCGCCGAAAAGTCATCTCAGGCGGGCTCATCTTATTTGTTATAGGCAGCCTTGTCTGTGCTGTGTCTCAGAATTACGAAATGCTGCTCGTAGGCCGAGCCATACAAGCGATTGGCGGTGCTGGTGTTGCCGTTTGCGTACCGGCATTAGTGAAAGACGGTTTATCAGCAGATCAGTTTGTCAAGGCTATGTCTATGGTCATGCTGGTCATGGCTCTGGCACCTTTAGCCGCACCGATTATTGGCGGTGCCATTTTAACCTTGTTGGACTGGCACTACATTTTTGTCTTTTTGGCGTTAATCGCCTGCCTTGGGCTCATTCTGTTTCGCATAACCATTCCTGAAACACTCAGCCAAGAAAAGCGAATGCCGTTGTCTTTTAAAAGCGCCATTAAAAACTATGGCATTTTATTAAAGACCCCCACGGTCGTTGGTTTTATTGGTGCAGGATCGTTTCACTTTGCTGGCATGATGAGCTTTATTACCGGTTCATCGTTTGTTTACATCGAACTGTATGGGATCGAAGCGTCCCAGTTTGGCTTCGTGTTTGGACTAAATGTGATTTGCATTATGATTGCATCGACTATTAACAGTCGCTTTGTTGAAAGAGTCGGTTCTCCCACCTTAACTAAGTGGGCGGTGCATGCCATGTTTATTGCCGCTTTGGCGATGCTTGCACTGAGCTTTATCGACCAACCTCCTCTTACTTTTATTATTATGTGCGGCATGGCCTTTATGGGCTCTATTGGTATTTTAGGCAGTGGTTTTATGGCCGGGGCCATGAAACATGCGGGCAACAATAATGGTAGCGTTACCGCCCTTGCTGGCGCATCTCGCTTTTCCTTTGGTGCCCTAAGCGGTGTTATTATCAGTATTCTACATAACGGCACTTTCGTCCCCATGGTCGCCACCATGGCCATATGTGGTATTTTATCCTTTACTTGCTATAAATTAGTGACTCACTATAGCGCGACTCAACTTAATCACACACAGGAATAAGCATGTCTGATACACAAACTCTCCTTCAACACGTCCGTACATCACCTGAAGAAATTCAGTTTCAAGACGTTATGAACACCATAGATGCAGACTATACTTTTACCCCAACCGCTTTTAAAAATGGCGAGCAGGAGAACGCAAATAACGAGAATAATGGTTCTTGCAAGATCTTGGCCTTTGCGAAACTCAACCAACTAGATGAAGCAAGTACCCTACACCTCTTTGGCGATTTCTACCGAGTTGACGTTTTACAGTATCCTGACGGTGCAGACCATCAGAATATTCGTCAGTTTATGCAACATGGCTGGCAAGGGGTTTCTTTTCCTACTATGCCGCTACTCAAAAAGTAATAATCCTTTCGGACAATAATGCAGGCTGTTTAGCCTGCATTCGCTAATGAGGTAATTATGGAACTTGTGGCCTTCGATTTAGACGGTACTCTACTTAACAGCCAACAGCGTTTATCTGACTACACCATAGAAACCCTCCAAAAAATGGATGCGGCAGGGATCTTTTATACTATAGCGACCGGCCGTACTCATCAGGCCGCTATGCCTTGTATTGCGAACCACGCCTTTAAGAATACACAAATTTTTAAAAATGGCGTTGAGTGGTGGTCCCCTAACACTCAGAGCTACCAATACCACAGTCTTTTAAAGCCAGAACAACTCACTCAGGTGCTTGGCTACTTTGAAGAACAAAAGGTAACGCCTTTCATTTTTTGCATTGAAAACGACGGTCAGCAAGGAGTGTATCACCCAAAAGTTCAAGGACATCTTTGTGATCATATAGCCAATGAACTGGGTAACCATGACAAGATGGACCTTCGCCCAATAGAAGAAATGCCCAAAACCGCTCGCATTACGAATATTAGCGCCATGGGATTGCCAACGTCTGTTGAACGTATTGTCGCTTACAGTGAACAACATTTACACCTTAGCGCCTATTCTGGTGGTGGTATTTATAACCCTGATGCCTACTGGCTAGACATACATCACAGCGATGCTTGCAAAGGTTCAGCGTTAATTAAATTAAAACAAGAGGTTGGCGCCGACCAATTAGTGGTGTTTGGAGACGGTGATAACGATCTTTCTATGTTTGCATTAGCTGATCAAAGTTATGCTATGGGCAACGCCCTCGATAGAGTGAAAGAGAAAGCCCATGAAGTCATCGGGCACCATGACGACAATGCTGTCGCTAAACTGTTACGAGACAGATATAACTTGTGACTGTTTTGTAAAATTTCGTCCTATTTGCTCATTCTGCAACACATTGGGCTTTACGAAGACAAGGGAATACGTCATTCTTAATGGCACAACAATAATCAGCAGGAGAAACGCCATGTTTGAATTTATGCTTTTTGCTAGTACGTGCGCAGTAATGGCTTTCTTATTAGCCAATATTCATAAGCAGCTCACTCAACCTAAAACAAAGCTACAGCCTATTAGAATCAAACAAGAGAAGAAGCACCCTCTGAGCAAACGTAAGCACCAACAATAATGTTTGGGTGCAGCCAAATTAGCTCACGCAGACTAATTTGGCTCTAATCCAGCGCAATACCAAATTCTTTCAATTTATTAGCGATGGCACTGTGGCTCATACCAACCGCTTTCGCCAACTTTCTCGTACTGGGATATTTTGGGTATAAGCGCTTCAGAAGATCCGCCTCCCACTGTTTAATGGTTTTATCTAAAGAGCCATCAACCAAGGTCATTGCTTGGTTTCCATCGCTGGAGTACAGGGGAATATCATCCGCCTCCCAAGGTATATGAGATAAACTCATTAATAATTGCCGACAGTAGTTTTCTAACTCAATCATGTTGCCAGGCCAAGTATGAAGCGTTAATTTTGCCCATGCGCCTTTGGTCAACTTTGGCAAGGGCTTTTGATACCTTGCCGCTAAGTCCTTAAAACATTGTTGTGCTAAAGCAGGAATGTCTTCTCTTCTATTTTTTAAAGGGGGAACGTCTAAATACAAATTTGCCAAAGCGAAGTAGCAGTTTGAATCCAAATTAGGGTGAGCTAACAACGCTTGTTGGTTCAAACCAGATACACTCACTAAACGCAGACTTGTAGGTGTTCCTGCACCATGGCGACTTCGCTCTTTGAGAAGTTTAGTGAGCAGTTTTTGTACCTGTTTAGACAGTTTTTCAACATTTTCAATAACATACCACCCGGAGAAATCAACAAGAGCTAATATGTCTTCTTCACTAATTTCTTCTGCTGCTTTAATTACACATTCACTTTCATGATGCCACTCTAGCTTCGCTTGCAGATACATGGCTTGAACAAGGTCCTTTTTACCACTCCCCAGCTCCCCGGTTATCAACAAAGGCTGTTGCATATGAATAAATGATTGAGCTTGTTGCAACAGCCTTTGCATAGCAGCACTTTTACACACGCCATTTGAAAAATAACTTTTTAATCGGGTTTCTTTTTGAAACTCTTGCTTAAAGTTTTCTGTCTGGCGCGCCAGACGCGCTTGAGATTTCAAGTGAATCACCGCACCAGCAAGCACCTTAATTTTTTCATCAGAGGCAACCCAAATAGGCTTCATTTCTAGCAAGTAAATCTGGCTAGATATCTTCACCTGCTTGCTGATACCTTGCTGCAATTGATTCCAAGTACTTTTCGTAAAATTAATGCCTTTGATAAACTCTTGTAGCGGGTGCCCAATTAGTTCGTATAAGGGTGTATTTAAATCTTCTGATGCTCGCTTTGTCGCCAGGGTGATGACTCCCTTGGTATCTAGGGCAATAACCCCCTCAGGCAAGGCCTCTAAAACCGTAGCCAGGGTATTCGCTTCTTGTTCTGATGGTGTAAAAGAAACGGTTTTAACATCTTCTACGTCTTTTAAGCGCCGCAGGTCTGCTAAGAGTTTTTGTAGGCGCTGAAAGTTAACATCTGAAAAGCCACAATACACACAGCGACGACTTGAGGATACCTCAATTAAGCGTAAATCAATTTGGTGAGGGATAAACAAATCCAGCACTTCGCGTATCATGCCAATTCTGTCTTCACACTGAATTTCTAAACGCATAAGGACTCTCTCTATTTGCTTAAAGGTAATTCGCTAAGGAGTACCAAGTAATAATTGCTGCCTTTGAGGGGAATAGCTTTCGTATAAAGGCAGAATAGCAGCCCCTAGTACCCCAGTCGACAAACCACTTTGTGCCACCAATAGGGCTGGACATGTGAGAATATCGTGATTAGCAAGTTGCTTTATTAGCTCCTGCTGTAATTGTTCTGCTAAAGGCGTTGGCAAGCGCCCCCCAAGAATCACAGCACCTGGATCATATAGCGCCAACACGGAGAACATAGCTGGCAAAAGCTCTGTGACGATTTCGCTGACCCACTGAGTCGTCAATTTTGAAGCAAACTCGGCCTCCATTTGCTCGTCATAAGATGAGTTGGCTGCTGCCAAGAACCTTTCATAAGAAGACAAAGACAAGGCTTCTAACACCCACTTTCCATGGCGGCCAGTTGCGGTGGGCAATAAGCCAAACCGGCCAGCCTTACCATGGGCTCCTAAATAACACTCACCATCACTGATAAAGCAGCCGCCACCAGCTGTACTCACATACAAATAAAAGAAGTGCTCGTGAACATTGCCTTGAGTTGGAAATAAGACTTCACGTATGCCGGCGGCAACAGCGTCATTTGCTCGGTAACAAGGTATGCAAAAATCACCCTCCAACCATGCTTCAAAGCTATCTGATTGCCAATAACCTAGCTCTTTTTCTAGCTTTGCAAGCTGATTTCTCTGGGAAGAATCCAATACCAAACTTTCTAGCCAATTTGCCATGTTATCAGGACGAGTGAGACCTATCCCCTTGAGTTTATGCCACTCATTTCCAAGGGCACCTTTCACCTTTTCAATTAACTCGCGAGCAATGGTTTTAGCGACCGACTCCGTAGGAAACGATACTTTTTCTTCCAGTAATAAAATCGTATGGCCACAGAAATCCAGTAACGCCGCGCTAATTTGATTACGGTCAATATTAATACCAAGGCTATAAGCTCCCTGAGCATTCAAGCTTAGTTTGATAGACGGCTGCCCTCTTCCGCCAGTGATTTTGCCTGTGACTTGCAGTAGCTCTCGCTCTAATAAGGAGGCAGTAATCACAGAGATCGTTTGTGCACTCAGGCCAGTGCGCTTAGCAATTTGAGCACGAGATATGTCCGGATAGCGCCTTACCAAGTGAAGAATAGTCCGTTCATTGTATAAGCGGCTTTGTTCTGAAGTACTGCCAGATGCTTTCATAAAAATAAACCTTAATGGGAAAAAGCAGTCTAACGATTATAATTAATAAATCTAGTTGATTTAATTATTCCGCAGCCTATATTATAGATAAAACACTCTTTTTTAAGGTAACCAGATGCAACAGCCGAACGACTTCCAGTCTCCTTCTTTTTTGAGCCAACACATTCAGAGCACCATGGCCTTTTACCACCCAATATGCCTTGACCCTGCAGGCGGCTACTTTCAATTTTTTAAAGACAATGGCGATATTTACGATCCTGATACCCGCCACCTAGTGAGTAGCACCCGTTTTGTGTTTAATTACGCCAAGGCCTATATCGCCGAAGGAAAAGAGGAATACTTAGCCGCAACAAAACACGGCCTTGACTATTTACGCACTCGCCATAAAAGTGACAAGGGTGGCTATGTTTGGCTTCTGAGTAAAGATGAAAACCTCGACGAGACTAACCATTGCTACGGCCTCGCGTTTGTATTGTTAGCCTACTCTATTGCCTACCAAGCAGGGGTAACAGAGGCCAAGCCTTGGATTTACGAAACCTTTGAGCTGATGGAAGAACATTTTTGGGACGCAGACTACCAGCTTTATAAAGACGAAATATCAGCAGATTGGACGAAGACTTCCCCTTACCGCGGGCAAAATGCCAACATGCATTCTTGTGAAGCTTTGATCGCTGCTTTCGATGCCACTCAAGATGAACAATTTTTAACACGTGCAACCTTACTCGCTACTAACATCTGTCAGCGTCAGGCAGACCTTTCAGATGGGCAAATTTGGGAGCACTACACAAGCGATTGGCAAATTGACTGGGAATACAACAAAGAGGACCCTAAAAACCTCTTTCGCCCTTGGGGCTTCCAACCAGGCCACCAAACTGAGTGGGCGAAATTACTACTCTTGATTGATCAACGCAAACCGCAAAGCTGGCTACTCGACAAAGCCAAGTTTTTGTTTGATATAGCCTGGCAATATGCTTGGGACGAGGAAAACAAAGGGTTGTGTTACGGCTACGACCCTCAAGGGCAAGTGTGTGATGGGGAAAAGTATTTTTGGGTTCAAGCGGAGTCATTCGCTGCTGCTGCTATGTTAGCACTGCGAACTGGCGAGGAAAGTTATTGGCAAGCCTATGAGGCACTATGGCAATACAGTTGGCAGCATATGATAGATCATCAACATGGTGCTTGGTATCGTATTCTCACCCAAGACAACCAAGCCATCGACGATTGCAAAAGCCCAGCAGGTAAAACAGATTACCACACCATGGGAGCCTGTTATGAGGTGATTGAGCAATTAGCAAAATACCCGAATTAGAAGGAAAATAAGTAGGGGTAAGGTTTCGTGAATGGCTATTTATCCATTCGAACCATTGCCCTTACATTTTTCAAGGATACTCTTCATTTATAAAATACAGTATGATGTAACCTTATCTTCGACCCTCGGCTCACGACTCTATGCAACTAGACAAAATTGATCTCAATTTACTTCGCTATTTAGACTCGCTCTTGCGGGAGCAAAATGTTACCCATGCGGCAAACCAATTAGGTATTACGCAACCTGCAATGAGCAATGGCTTAAGACGTTTACGAGATTTATTTCATGACCCTTTACTAGTTCGCACCAGTGACGGCATGATGCCAACCGCTCTTGCCATTCAGTTACAACCAAGGGTAGAGACTATCTTGCAATCCGTGGATGAAGTTCTACACCTAGGCCAAAGTTTCGAGGCAGAATCTAGCTCCCGTGTGTTTCGTATTATGGCCAGTGACTATGCGGAAGCAACACTCATTCCTCCTGTAATGAAAAAACTACAAAAGGAAGCGCCAAACGTCATCCTAGATGTTATGAACCCCAGTGATGTTAGCTTCCACGATGTAGAGAAAGGCAAAGTCGATCTGGTTATTAATCGGTTTGACACCTTACCCCAATCTTTCCACCAGAAATCGGTGTGGGTAGATACGTTTTCTTGTTTGGTGCCTGCTGACTCCCCTCTGGCACAAGAGTTAACCCTAGAAGATTACCTAGCGGCATCCCATGTATGGGTCAGCAAAACAGGTTTCGGTGTTGGGGTGGGTATTCAGCCAGAAGAAGTTCAAAAGTTAGGATGGGTTGATGGCACACTCGCCGATTTGGGCCATAAACGCAATATTCGCCTGTTCACCCGAAACTATAATGTTGCCATGCGAGCCACTGAGCAACTTGGATTAATTGCAACTTTGCCTTCGTTGGCCACACGTCTTATGGAAGGCAACGATAAAGTCGCCGTAGTCCCAACACCCTTTGATGTCCCCCCCATAGAACTAAAAATGCTTTGGAGCCCTCTGTTACAACACGACCCAGGCCACATTTGGTTAAGGTCGAGCATTGCTGGGTGCTCAAAAGCCATTGCTGAAACGACAATCTAATAGCCCTTCGTCTGTTTCAGACGACTCAGCGCAAACTTAAAAACCCGCAAGTTTTTGTTGCGCTTCCTGATTATTAGAAACGGTTACTTCAAGATCATTAATCTGGCCGTTTTCCAGACTGTAACACCAACCATGCACCTGTAACTCTTGGCCTTTTTTCCACGCATGCTGAACAATACTACTTTGGCAAACATGTAATACCTGTTCAGCAACATTCAATTCGCACATTCGGTCAAAACGTTGCTGGTCATCTTCAATGGCATCAACTTCCGCTTTATGCAAACGATGCACATCCTTAATATGCCGCAACCAATTGTCTATCATGCCATTATCTTCAGTCCCCATGGCGGCCTTAATGCCACCACAGCCGTAATGACCTACTACCATAATGTGTTTTACTTTTAATACATCAACCGCATATTGAATGACAGACAAGCAATTTAGGTCTGTATGAACGACCACATTCGCAATGTTTCTGTGTACAAAAACCTCACCAGGTAGCAAGTCTACAATTTGATTAGCAGGCACACGGCTGTCAGCACAGCCAATCCAAAGGTATTCTGGGTACTGCTGCTCTGAAAGTTTAGAAAAGAAGTCAGGGTCTTCAGCATGTACTTTTTCAGCCCATTCCCTGTTTTTTTCGAACAAGTTACTTAGACTATTCGACATAATACGTTCCTTAAATTCCTTAAGAATTCTTCTGATACCAGCGCAATTTCACGTCTGCGGTCAAACTGATGGCGTTAAGTTTACTCAGAGCTTGCCGCCCTTCATAAGATGACTTATGCATGTGAGGAGTCATGCTTAATAACTGTCGGATTTGCTGTTGTGAACTAAGGTCAAACTGAAAACGAACACTTTGCTCTGTCAGTAAATTAAAGTTTGCAATGCCATCAGCATAAGTTGTCTTATACTGGTTTATTTTGGGGTAGAGAATCTCTCGTAATTCAATTAAATGATCGGCTCCCGACTCAACCAGCAAAAGATAACCTTGTTCAGATAACACACGAGAAAACTCTTCGAACATAGGAAAACCGAATAGACATAATACCGCATCCACTCTTGCCTTTGGCATGGGCAATGCGGCATTACTGGCCACCAACCAAGTCACACCTTTATCTCGCTTACTTGCCGCCATAACAGCCCATTTAGAAATGTCGATCCCCAACCTTTCACTGTCGATCTGTTGGGCTAGGAGAGCTCGGCCTAGTTGTTCTAGGTAATACCCTTCCCCACAACCTGCGTCCAAAATTCGTAGGTTATCGCCCGCTTTAAGGTCACTTGGTAAAGAGCGATGGATTGCCTGAGCAATGGCTTCATAATGTCCTAAAGACAAAAATGCTTGCCTAGAAGCGACCATCTCTTTGCTGTCCCCTGGGTCTTTCGAACGTTTATTTTGCACTGGTAGCAAATTAACATAGCCGGTTTTTGCCAAGTCGTAGCTGTGACCATGCTCACAAATCAAACAGCGCTCGCGCTGTACTAAAGGTGCACCATCAATTGGGCAGAGTAAATTCTCAAATAAAGACACGTTCATCCTAAAAAGTAGGTCATAAGTGGGTTTCTGTATTTGGCTCTTATGGTAAACAAGCTAAGAAAAACCGCAAAGCAAAATATGTTCACGATAAATCGAAACGGACTACCAATCGTCCGGCACTATAAAGCAGTTAAAGGCTGTTGAACTCGCCCCCTCTTTCCACAAGCAAACATTTACGGGCCGATCATCTTGTAAAAATTGTTTTTCCAACCCTTGCTCAAGCTGCTCTAAAGGCATGCCCATTGGGCTACTAGGCAGTGCCAGCCAGTGTGGTTTATTTAGGATTGTTGCTTGCTTAAAACACGGCTTTAAGGAATTAAGATGGCCCTTTTTCAGCCAACCATAGTAACCAAACTCATTCAGATTTGGCCCACACGATTGATGAGCAACATGTTCCACCACACTCCCCATAGCCTTAAATAAACGACCAAAAATCAACAGTTTTGGCTCCACTGTCTGTTCAGGGTAACGGGAGTGAAACCATTCCTGACCGGGCTCAGTCTGTAATATCGCCAGTTGATGTTGTCTTGCATGCCGTTCTTTTTTATACAGGCTGTCTCGTTTATTAGGGCCAATCCAGTGATGAGGACTTAAGTCTGGCCGCTCAAGATAAAACTTAATTGCGATTTCTAATTGCAACATCTGGCCTGAAGGTGTGGCCACTAGCATGTCTAATTCACCAAGGGTTCGGCCCTTTTCACTGATTTGCACATGCTCATGCAGTATTTTCAACACAGACAAATGCTCAATGGCATAAGAAAACAGTGATTCAAAATAACTGCCTAAAAAATGCGATTTATTGTTTCGCATGTAAGCGATTAAACCAGCAGGATCCTGTTTTAGTCGCGCTAGCCTTGCTTCAACATCCTGATGCCAATAAAGAGATAGATCCAAATCTGACACAATCATTGGGCAGGAAATAAGCCAGGCTAAGTCCTCATAAACTTTTTCTGAAGTAAAGGCCATCATTGAGATTGCAGGCTTAAAAACTGATCAATAAGATCAAGCTTAGTAATAATCGTTTGTCGTTCTGGACCCGCTAAACTTTTAAAAGCTTCTTGCGCCATTGGAGAAATGTGACAGCGGCTTGGCAAGGCCAGCTGTTGCTCAATGAGCACAGAGAGTTTGGCAATCAGCACATACCGTAACCACTGAGCAAAGCTCATAGTGTTGATACAAAATGGCTCCTGGCTCGCCATAGCCTGGGGGCTGGGTTGTTCACATTGCCAAACACCAGCTTGATAAAGACTAGCTTGTAACTCAAGCAATAAATCAGCCAGTTGATGATGGGGCGAATCTTTGTGTTTCACCTGATTTCTCCTTCGGAAAACGTTACTATATAGGCATCTTGGCACCTCACAATGCAAGGTGTAATCAACAACAAATTGAGCCAACTAAGCCCATGAGCAAAATTGAATCCTTGTCTGACTTATTTGAGATGGTCGGCTGCGACATCACCTATTACGATTTAGGCAGACATATTACTAAAATTACCCCTCAACAAGCCATCCAGTTTGATCGTAAACAACAAGCATACCCCTACCCTTTTCGCCAGCATGCTTGGTTAGCTTGTTTATTAAGCACTCCTCAAGACAATACTGAAGAAGTCATTTGGTTTATTAAATTGCCCTTAGATGAACAAGGCTGTTTAAACCTAGGAACACGCGATCACTTTATTAAAACGATCGTGGATAAAATTTTACACAAAGGCAAAGAAGCTGGATTATCTGAAGCCCTAGAGGATAGCCCCTATGCTTTCAAGCCTGACCAAGGTCGTATGGCTTGCTTGCACGCCATTTTAGGAAAGCAATTAAACAGGCCCACGTCTGATTACTTCGAGCAAGTTAATCAGTACATAAAGAACCTTCCTTACGATGTAAACGACGAAACTTGGCAACAACTGGGCGTTCAAGGTATTGCCGAACTTGCCGTACGAGCGAACCAAGAGCCTTATTTGAGTTTAACGCTGAAAGCTATAGAAGATGCAGCGCCTGAGGTTATCATTCACTTATGCAACGCTTTGGAACACGAACTCTTACCACCACAGTTACACAACTTGATCATTGCTAAGTTACAACAGGAAAACGCGCCTCTTGTTAAAGCCAGTTACCTAAGAGCCCTATCTAAACAGCCGCTAGATAACGATTTACTGCTTCCTCTGTTTGGACTACTCGGAAGCTTAGTCTCCTGCTCGGACGATGAGATTCATTTAATTGCCGCCCTTGCTGGTAAGTGCCCTCAATGGCTTGCTAAGAACCCTCAGCTATTACGTATCGTTATGGAAAAACTGGCCCATAGAAACGACGGCTACATTGCATTCAAGCAAATTACCGCAGAATTGAGCCAGCACCCAGAGACCCATCAACCTTTGTGGGAGCTGCTGAGAAGCCCTCACATAAGCTCGTCATTAGCGCAGGCGGTCAATCATATTTTCACCCAAACGCCGAGCCAGCTACAATAACTGGCAAAGGGAACAAAAAACGACTTAAATTGTCCTATAAGATAGGGGCTACTCGGCTCATGTGTCGCCCCCTTAAACCGACGAATTGACAGTGTGAGGCAAAAATGAAAACCCAATTAACGCTCTTTGTTTGTATGCTATTTTCTGCGCTCAGTTACGCAGAACCTTTAAGAGTTGAAGTCGATGAACTTTCCCAGGACCTTTCTGCTTATAAAATCATTGACGTTCGTGACCCTGCCAGTTATCAAGAAGGGCATATTAAAGGCGCCGTCAACTTTCCTGCCACCCTCACATTTGATGATCAAACCACCAGTGGTCGTATCACCCCCCCAAATGAAATGCAGCCTTTGATTCAGCAAAGTGGCATTGATATTAATGACGCCATTGCCATTTATGACGACGGCAGTTTTTTTGATGCTGCGCGATTATTTTGGTCATTGGAGGTGTATGGTTTTCGCAAGGTTAAGCTGCTGAACTCGAGCTATTCTGAGTGGCAAAGTTTAGGGCTGCCTATTTCTACCAAGCCAACCATTCCCACCCCTAGCAACTATGTAGCTGCGATTGATAACTCTCGATTAGCAACAAAGTTTGCCACACAAATCGCATCCAGAAGCTCTTCGCAAACAGTGATTGATGCACGTACTGAAGCCGCTTATCAGGGACTAACATCAACAGCCCAGCGTTTTGGACACATTCCGCAAGCCCAGCATATTCCTGCGACTCATAATATTTCATCGAAAAACGATGTCTATAAGTTAAAAAACCTTGCCGAACTGGAAGAAACCTATCAAGGTATAAGCAAGCAGCAAAAAGTTATTATTTATTGTGCGATCGGACGAGTATCGTCCACTAACTATTTTGCTCTGCGTGAGCTAGGTTATGATGTTGCCAATTACGATGCTTCATGGCGAGAGTGGGGCAACGACTTTAACCTACCAATTAACAACCCTTCGGAGCAGTAAGTACAAATTATGTGGAATAAGTTGAGTATTAAATTACAGCTCATTGTCTCTGTTTCTTTCATTATATTTGCCGTGGAAGCCAGCACACTTTATTTAATACTCAACTTACAAAAGAAAGAGACCCAAGAAATGGCCGTTAATGAAGCGAACAGTATAAGCGCTTCATTAAATAATGATTTCCTTAAGTATTTATTTTCACCCAGCGCAGACGCTCTGGCCGATATCAGTTATCGCCTTTCTGCTTTCCAAACCATAGCTGGGGCCATTGTTATCGATGAAAACAACCAGCAAATTTATCAGTTCAAAGATGTCAGCCAAATTCAGTTAGAGAAAAACAGCATCTTGTCTGAAAAAACCATGTTTACCGATACAAACCTGCTCACCCTGTCGGACATAGAGGCAGAAGGCTATCGTTTTGGAAGCGTACTGCTCAAAGTAGATTTAGAAAAGTTTCAAATTAAACAAAAAGAAATCACCTTTACTATTTTAGCGATTTTTCCTTTTGCCTTACTTTTTGGCCTAGCGTTAAGCTTATTATTAAGTAAAAGCTACACCAACCCTTTCTTACGCCTATTATCAGCCATGCGTGAAAGCGACCCCACCAACAACCAAGTCGTTCACTTAGAGACCCAAGCGCAGAATGAAATAAAGGAGCTTTTTAAGGGGTTTAATGCTCAAATGGCGCAAATATCTGACTCTACAAAAGAACTTAAATATCAAGCCAATCACGATCAGCTAACCAAGCTTTACAACCGTTTTTATATAGAAACGGCCATTCAAGCGGCTCTCAATGACGAAGACTGCTGCGGCTATAACTTATATTATTTAGACCTTGATCAATTTAAACTGATTAATGACTCAGCCGGTTATCAAGCTGGTGACCAATTATTAACCATGATAGCGAATCATTACCAAGCCATGCTTCCAGAGCAGGCTATTTTCGCTCGTGTGGATGGCAACGGTTTTATGGTACTGATTAAGGATTGCGGTGCTGAGTTTGGTACTGAGTTTTTAACGGCAAGTTTAGAGCGCCTCTCAGACTTTCGCTTTTGCCATAAAAATGAGACTTACAGTGTTTCGGCTTCTATTTCTTATGTCTATTTCAAACCATTTGAATACACCTTAAAAGAAATACTTAAGGTCAGCTCGGCAGCTCTATACACAGCAAAATCCAAAGGTCGCAATAAATCGCATATTTACGACCCCTCCGACGATAAAATCAAACGCGTCGCTATTGAGGCTGAAACGGCCAAACTCATTAAAGAAGCCTTAGGCTCAGGCCCTGCCCGATTTGAGTTATACGCCCAAGACATCATTGCTCTGCAAACCCCCAGTGATATGCTGTCCTATGAAATATTGATTCGTATGTGGGATAAAGATAACAACTTTATTTCTCCTGGTGACTTTCTCCCAGCCGCTGAACGCTATCAGCTTATGGCGGACATCGACGCCCATGTGCTATGGACCTATTTAGAAACAGTAACCGCCAACCCAGAGCACATTCAAAAGCTCCACTCTGCTCATATTAACCTAGCTGGCTCCAGCCTAAACAACCCAGACTTTCAAGCTAAAGTGAAAGAAGCCATCGCACACTTTAACTTTCCATGGCACAAACTCGAACTAGAAATTACCGAGAGCTCGGCCATTGGCAGTTTTAACAGTGCCAATCAGTTTATTGCATGGCTAAAAGACAGGCAGATAGGCCTAGCACTGGACGATTTCGGTACTGGTATGGCCTCCTTTGAATATTTAAAAAGCATGCCTTTCGATGTGGTAAAAATTGATGGCAGCTTTGTAAAAGACATGCACAAAGACCCCACTGACAAAGCGGTCATCAAATACATTCAAGAAATTGCCGATTTAAAAGGCCAAGAAACAGTCGCTGAGTATGTAGAAACACAACAAGACGTGGATGCGTTAACCGCATTAGGGGTCACATATGGACAAGGTTTCTTCCTTGGAAAGCCTCGTCCATTAACAAGTTGGATGGAATAAAGCAGGTTATTGCAAATTTACTTTGCTCGGTTTGCGCATACTTCTACGATGCATCATAAACTCTTCGGTCAGTAAATAATCCCCTTGAGGGGTATGCTCTAACGCTCCTCTATTAACTAAAGCCTCCAACGTTTTAATTAAGACTTTTTGCTTATGCTCCCCTTTAACAAAATAAAATTGCTCATCAATTTGCACTAATCTAAAACCAGATTCTAAAAAGCCGACACAGAGATTTTGAGTTGGCGTTAACTTGAGTTTCATTCCTCCCTCCTAAGCCTTCTCGTGGTTCGTGCTTATAACTATAGTCAAGATTTCCCAGAACAAAAATGTTAGCAGGCAAATAACACCAAAGAGTATCAGATAGCAAAAAAAGGGCTGAAAATTCAGCCCTTTTTCTTTAATTAGTCAGCAAAAACAACCGTTTTATTGCCATGCACTAACACCCTGTCTTCAAGGTGATATCGCAGCCCTCTAGCAAGCACTAGCTTTTCAATGTCTTTACCTAATCGCACCATGTCTTCAGCAGAGTGGCTATGACGAACACGAATCACATCTTGCTCGATAATAGGCCCTGCATCCAAATCGGCTGTCACATAATGACAAGTCGCACCAATTAACTTAACCCCACGAACAGCCGCCTGATGATAAGGCTTCGCACCGATGAAGGAAGGCAAGAAGCTATGGTGAATGTTAATAACTCGATGACGATATTTCTCGCACAGATACTCAGGGAAAATCTGCATATAGCGCGCTAGTACTATGGTATCCGCTTGGGAATCATCGATACATTGCTCAATTTGCTGGAAGGCCGGCATCTTATTTTCTTTGGGAACATTAATGCAGTGGTAAGGAATTTTATACCACTCAACCATAGAGCGAAGCTCTTCATGGTTAGCAATAACCCCAACAATCTCACAATTTAATTCACCAGTGTGCCAACGGTGCAAAATGTCGTTTAAACAATGGGACTCTTTGGTCGCCATTAGCATCACTTTAGGGCGATTTTCACTGTCTTTAACATACCAACGCATGTCAAACTCTTGCGCAATTACCGCAAACTCTTTGCGAAAGGTCTCCACATCTACCGTAAGGCTTTCTGCATCAATATCGTGACGCATGAAAAACCACTTTTGTTCAATATCAGTATGGTGGCTGGCTTCAATAATTGAGCCTTGGCGCTCATTCAAAAACTGACTCACTGCCGCAACAATGCCCACTCGGTCTGGGCAACTAATCACAAGACGAAATGTTTTCTTCATAACAAAAAATTAAAAACCTTTTAAAATCAATATACTAAAAACAGAATCAATGAAATTCTCGGATATTTCGAGAAATTATACTGAATCCGTTTCAGCACTCCCAGCTTTATGTTTGATGACATAGCACTGATGAATCTTGCTGTTTCGTTCAAAGTCAGGGTCTAATGTCTTAGCCGTAATGTTTTCCACTTCAAACTCAGCCTGCAAAGACTCATCTAACACAAAGCGGCGATAATTATTTGAGAATATCAGCTGGCCATTTTGCGAAAGTCTGGCCATTGCTAAACGCACTAAATCACCATGATCTCTTTGAATATCGAGTACGTCGGCCATCTTCTTCGAATTAGAAAAAGTAGGTGGATCCATAAAGATCAAGTCAAACTCGTCCTCATTGTGACGTAACCACTCAAAACAATCAGCGCGCTCAACTTTATGATCTCGCTCAGAGAACTCATTTAACTCAATATTACGACGAGCCCAGTCTGTATAGGTGTTTGACATGTCCACGCTCAGTGTTGTTATAGCGCCACCTTGACCCGCATGCACGGAAGCAGAGGCGGTATAACAGAACAAGTTCAAGAAACGGGTTCCATTAGCACTGTCCTGAATCAACTTCCGCACAGGTCTGTGATCTAGAAATAAGCCAGTGTCTAGATAATCTTTCAGGTTTACAATAAAGTCACAACCATGCTCTTCCACAATCACCTCGTGGCGCTGCTGGTCGAGTTTTTCATATTGAGCTTTACCCGTTTGCCTCTGTCTATGCTTTACAACGACTCGTGACTCTGCAATATCTAAAGCCTTAGGAATGGCGGCAACTACATCAAACAAGCGCTGCTTGGCTTTTTCAGGGTCAACACTTTTTGGCGCTTGATACTCCTGCACATGAGCCCAGTCTTGGTAAATATCGATCGCCACTGCATATTCAGGCATATCCGCATCGTAGAGGCGGTAACATTGCACTTTGCTTTTTTGCACCCATTTACGCAGCTTTTTAGCATTTTTTTGCAGTCTATTAGCGAACATCTGTGCACCAGGACTCAGTACAGACTGAGCTACGACATCTTTTTTAATGTTCTTTTCTTGCAAGACAAAGCGATAAGCTCGACATTCTAAGCCACCGTTAATGACTCGCGTGCTTTTCTCTGGTCGAGCTGGAATCTGACGTGCTAACTGCTCATTGCTCGTCAGCATCATAAACACCCAATCCGGAGCAGTATTAATCACCCATTCACCCAATTGACGATACAAGGCAATCAAAGCCATTTCATCCCCCAATCGCTCCCCGTATGGGGGGTTGGTCATCACCAAGCCTGAACGTGACGAATCCACTTGGAATGAATGGTCTTGGAAGGGAGTCATGTCGACCTTTATAACTCCCACTAAACCTGAACGCTTGATGTTTTCACGAGCCGCTGCAATGGATTTTTGTTCCCTGTCTGTGCCCTGGACACTCAAGCCTATTTGTTCTGGGTCACGTCGGCGGTTACGAGCAAAGTCTTTTAATTGCTGCCACATGCGGTGATCGTGCTGCTTCCAACCTTTAAAGCCCCAATACTGGCGCTGCAAACCTGGTGCTATATCAAGGGCAATCATGGCTCCTTCTACTAAAAAGGTACCTGAACCACACATAGGGTCAATGAGCTGAGTCATTGAGGCATCTTTATGCCAACCTGCACGTAATAAAAGCCCTGCCGCTAGGTTTTCTTTGAGAGGCGCCATAGAACCTTGCTGACGATAACCACGGCGGTGCAAGCTATCGCCAGATAGATCAATACTGACAGTCACTTGATCCCGTTTAATTCTTAAGGCAACTCGCACATCGGGCTGATTTTTTTCGACACTCGGGCGTTCCCCAGCTTTAGCAAGAAAATAGTCGGCTATCGCATCTTTGGCACGCACGGCGCCAAACTGAGTATTTCGAATGTGATGGTTTGTGCCATGGCAATCAATAGCAATACTGGATGTTGGAGACATATGATCTTGCCATTCTATCCCTTTCACCCCCATGTAAAGATCATTGGCGCTCTCCATTTTAAAATGGGCAATGGGTAGCATCACTCTGGTTGCGACCCGAGACCACAAACACGCCTTATAAATTCCGGCAAGGTCAGTGGTCAATTTCACCTGAGCTTCCCCAAGACGAGTTTGCATTAAGCCTTCATCGTGTAACTCTTTTTCGAGTACATTTTCCAAGCCAATTGGACAGGTCAGCTCTAATGCATACTGACTGTTAGTTTGTGATTCGTTGGTCACCGGATCTGTTGTCATTTTTTAATTACTTTCTTTCATCATGACTTTGCTTTTTAGAGCAAAGAGTTTTTAGACAATTTTTAACTTCTGCACTATTAGTTAAGGTTCGATTAAATAAAAGCACTATGAGGAAACGCAATATGAAGAAACAAAAAAGAAACCTTCACCATCGCGCTTACATTCGTGGTTATCGCGCTGGTATGGACGGGCGCTCAAAAGCACTGTCTTCTAGCTACCAAGAACACGCTCGCACAGAATGGCTAGCTGGCTGGCGCGAAGGTCGTGAAGACATGTGGAACGGCCTTTCACCTGTTGCCGCTACCCACAAAACCATTAACCTAAGTTAACCCTTTGTTTTTTCAATTATGTAGTTTACTCATCCCTTAACAACTAAAGAGGCGGGATTCCCCGCCTCTTGTATTTTAGTAAGGTTCTACCTCTTTATGGCTTGGTAGACCTATCACAAAGTTAATTTACTTTTTTTGCTCACGGTAATAGCCATCTGTCGTGGACACCGCCTCTTTTACCAATTCTGGCCCTTTATAAATAAAGCCTGAATACAGCTGAACTAATCTTGCTCCTGCTTGCAGTTTTTCAACGGCATCGGCACCGCTACTGATGCCTCCAACGCCAATGATTGGCAAGGTATCTTTTAGATGCTCAGCAAGCACCTTAACCACATGCGTAGACGCTTCTTTAACGGGTACTCCACTCAAGCCGCCGGCTTCTTGTCCATACTTATGACCAGCAACCGCATCTCGAGACAAGGTGGTGTTGGTTGCAATAATGCCATCAACACCTTGCTGTACAAGTGTATCGGCCACCATTTTTATTTCGTCGTCACTCATATCGGGGGCAATTTTGACGGCTAACGGCACTCGCTTGCCATTCTCTTGCTGGTATTGATCTCGGGCTTGGCATAGAGGCGCAATCAGTTCAGCTAAGCTTTCACCAAATTGTAGGCTTCTTAAACCAGGCGTATTAGGTGAACTAATGTTAGCCGTTACGTAGTCTGCAAATGGCATCACTTGTTGTAAGCAGGTAAGGTAATCTTGACTCGCATCTTCCACACTGGTGGTTAAATTTTTGCCAATATTCACGCCTAATATACCAGGATATCGATGCTGTTTGATTCTCGATACCATATGCTCAACACCTTTATTATTAAACCCCATACGGTTAATAATGGCTTCGTGCTCTGGCAATCTAAACAAACGAGGTTTAGGGTTACCTGACTGACCTTTCGGTGTCACAGTACCCACTTCTACAAAGCCAAAACCCAGCGCGCCTAATGCTTCAAAAGCATCCGCATTCTTATCTAATCCCGCCGCTAAACCAACGGCATTTGGAAACTTTAGCCCCATCACATCAACCGGTTGAGTCACTGGCAAATTATTCAATAATTTGGTCACACCTAGACGGCTACTTGCTGCCAATAAATCCATAGAAAGATCGTGAGATACTTCTGGATCTAACTTAAAGAGTAATGAACGAGCAAGGTTATACATGTGCTAAACTCCTAGTAATTAGAATGTTGAGTCGGACTTAAATCCTGAAGTTGACGAACGTTTACCAACTTATGCTGATCATCAAATTCCACTTCAAAAACACCATAGATTCCTTGATGATTTAGAAATCGCTGAAAAGCCGATAGTGGCAACTGTACTTTACGTCCATCTAAACTATGCGCCACCAAATTTCTTGCCGCCCCAGTATAAAGAGCTTCATATTGGTAAGCTGGCAAGGCGATATTGAGTGATATTTTTGCCATTTAAAACTCCACCCTTACACTTCGTTTACAAGCTTAACTCTGGGCGTAAAGATTTGAATTCGATAATATGATCTCTATTATATTGTGTTGTCACCTTTATTGATAGAAGTATAAGGAAGCTCTGTGTAATGGAACAGGTCATAAACCGACTTAAAGACCATTTGAACCACGCCATTATCGGCCAGTCAGATTTAACCCATGAAATTCTTGTTGCCCTCATTGCCAATGGGCACGTTCTATTAGAAGGGCCTCCAGGCATAGCTAAAACAACCGCAGCGAAAGCACTTGCTCAGGCAATCAGTGGACGCTTTCAACGTATTCAATTTACACCAGATTTACTACCCAGTGATGTCACAGGGAGCGATATTTTTCAGCAAGAGACAGGGCGTTTCCAGTTTGTTGCAGGCCCGATTATGAATGACATCATTCTCGCGGATGAAATAAATCGTGCACCTGCTAAAGTACAATCAGCCTTGCTTGAAGCCATGGGGGAAAAACAAGTTACGGTAGGCAACTCCAGTTACCCATTACCTGATTTATTTTTCGTTATTGCCACCCAAAACCCCATTGAGCAAGAAGGGACCTATCCGTTACCCGAAGCTCAGCTTGATCGCTTCATGCTAAAAATATGTTTGTCTTACCCGGATGCAAAGAGCGAACTTGAAGTTCTGCGCCTTGTGCGCCAACAAGACCTGCACAATGATAGCCAATCTACCGTGCAGCCACTTTGTCAAACACAGGACATTTTAGCCTTACAAAAAGCAGCGCTTTCTCTCTACATGTCTGAATCTGTGGAAGAATACATTGTGCAAATTGTCATGGCGACACGCCACCCAGAACATTACTTAAAAGAGCAAGCTGGTAGCCAATTAATTGAGTATGGAGCAGGCCCTCGTGCCACCTTAGCTCTTGATCGTTGCGCACGCGCTAACGCTTTACTGAAAGGCCGTGACTTTGTCACTCCTGATGATGTTCGGCAAGTCGCATTACCAGTTCTTCGACACCGCATATTGCCAAGCTTTGAAGCTCAAGCATCGGGTTTATCGGTAGATGATTTGCTGAACCGTCTAATTAGCCATATACCTAGCTTATAACACCATGAGTGACTTATTATCGCCACCTTCTCCTGAGCTTGATGAGCAGCATTTGGCAAGCCTAGCTTATTACGCTAAACACCTGGGAAAAGCACCACTCGCGCGCAGATTTACCCAAAAAATAGGGGAACATATTACGCGTCAAAAAGGGCATGGTATGGAGATGCTCGAGTTACGTCAGTATCAATTACATGATGATCCGCGCCATATTGATTGGCGAGTCAGTGCCCGTACAGGGGAGTTACATACGCGCTTATACAGTCAAGAGCACGACCAGCAGAAATGCCTCTTGGTAGACCTTTCCGACTCGGCTTATTTTGGTACCCGACACACTTTTATTGCGACCCGACTCATTCAAGTTGCCGCTCTAATTGCTTGGCGTTGCCAACAGAAGAAGCAAGGCCTGTCTTACCAGCTGCAATTTGGCCAACACAGTAAGCAAGGTTCTGGCAAAACGCCAATGGCGAAACTGCTTATGGAACTGGGTTTGGCCACCTTAATTAAGAACAGAGAAGACTCTAGTCAATCTCAGTGTGTCTGGCGCCTCCCCTTCCACCAGCAACAGATACGTAACCAAGATATTTTCATTTTGACAGACAAACAATCTTGGACACCAGAAGACGACCTTAAACTACAACAACTTGCACAGCATAATCGGGTTTACTGGCTGCAGGTACTCGACACGAACATGTTTAATCTACCCTCTGGGCAATATCAGCTAGCGGATCATAATGGCATTTCCTCATTAAGCATCAACTACCAGAGTCAGACCTTGGCTCGGCAAGCTTACCAACAAGAAAACACCCATATGACACAGCATTTGGCCAAACTTGGGGTTTGCCATCAGGCCTTCGACCTAAGCCAGGCACCTGAAAATATCGCCCGCTCATTGTTGGCAATGGGAGCCTTGCACTAATGTCTAGTACCCAAATGAATCATGCTTCTTCGACTGTGGACCTACCTAACAAAGCTTACTTACTGCCAGACAGCATTGCCATGTGGCCACCAGCATGGTGGACTTGGCCCAGCCTTGCTGTTGCCCTTGCTTTGTTGTTCCTTTGTGTGCTTTTTGGATATCGACACTATCGCAAAAATGCATACCGCCGTGAGGCTATACGCGCCCTTTTAGAACAGGCGAATCAGGCTAGAGATCAACCCTTAATCACACTTTGCCATGAAATGGTTCGCCGTTGTCTTGTCACTCAACATAACTACCATCTTGCTGCACAACCAAGCCATTCACTTTTTACCAAGTTAGATGAAGACATGCCAAAGAAGCTGAGTTTTGAACTGCTTGGAGAAGTCTTTATTCAAGGAGCTTATCAAGCCCAGCTTCACTTAACCGACCAACAACGCCAAAGCATGATAAAAACCACTTGCCACTGGATAAGGAAACATCATGTTTGATTTGGCTTGGCCTTGGGCATTGGTACTCTTACCTCTACCTCAGCTCGTCTATTTCCTGCCTAGCCAGGCTACTAAAAAGGGCCCCGCTCTTTGGTGGCCGAGTAAAGCACAGCTAACCCAACACCAATCTTCGATAAGCCTTCCATCTCAAAGCCGATGGCGTATCGTCAGTTTAAGCTTAGCTTGGCTATGCCTTGTTTGTGCTTTGGCTCGGCCTGTATGGGTAGGAGAGCCCACTCAAGTGACTCCTTCAGGTCGTGACCTGCTGATAGCATTAGACTTATCAGGCAGTATGCAAGTGACCGACATGACGATCGATGAGCACAGTGCTGACCGCCTACAAGCAGCAAAATTGGTATTAGCTCAGTTTATTGAGCAGCGTCGTGGAGACCGTTTAGGTGTCATTGTCTTTGGCTCTAAGGCTTACCTTCAGTCACCATTAAGCTTTGATACCAAAAGCGTTAACCAATTGATTCAGGAAACTCAAATCGGCTTTGCAGGCGAGAAAACCGCCATTGGTGATGCGATTGGCTTAGGCATTAAACAATTAGAAGACAAACAAGCCGATCAAAAAGTGCTTATTTTAATGACAGATGGTGCCAACACAGCAGGTCGTGTCCAACCATTACAAGCCGCCGAGTTTGCGAAAAACCAAGGTTTAAAAGTGCACACCATAGGAATAGGTGCAGACAGCATGCTGGTTCAAGGTTTCTTTGGCCCGAAAGCGGTTAACCCATCAGCTGATCTAGACGAAGCTCTTCTCAAGAACATTGCGGCGCAAACAGGCGGCCAATATTTCCGAGCCCGTAGCACTGAACAGCTCAGCGACATATATCAGATACTTGATCAATTAGAGCCGACTCCATCTAGCGAGCAATGGCAGCGCCCAAAAACCAGCCTTTTTAGACCCTTCACACTGGCTGCATTAGGTTTCTTAGCTTTGACTCTCATACTCAGCAACCCGACGATAACACGGTTGAAACGCACCCTATGACCTTTTTTGATCTTATCCATTTTGAACAGGTGTATTGGTTGGCACTCATTCCGCTGACCATTTTGGTTAGCTATTATTACCGGCGGCAGGGTGTGACTAAAGGCAATCTGCAAGAAGTAATCGACGAAAAACTATTGCCACATTTGCAGATTGAACCGCCGGCTAAGAGTCACAAGCGCAATCTATTACCCCTTACACTTTGTTTCTTATGGGTAGCTTTAGCAGGGATCAGCTGGTCTAAACAAACAACGACTATGTTCAACAGCAGCGCTAAAACCATTTTTATCGTGGATCAATCTTTGTCTATGTACAGCACAGATATTGCGCCAAATAGACAAACACAGCTAAAACAATCCGTGCGCGATATTCTGCAACAGATCCAAGGTAGAGAAATGGCCATGGTTGCTTTTGCAGGTGAGGCTTATGTGATTAGCCCTTTCACCCAAGATAAAAACACTCTCACGCATTTCTTACTGGCATTAGAGCCTTTAATCATGCCCGTCTACGGCAGCCAGCTAATGCAAGGCATTGATACCGCTCTTACGTTAGAACCCAACCTAGACCAGCCTCTGCATTTTGTCATTCTTACCGATGATATTAGCCAAATGGAAAAAGCCGCCTTACACGAACGCTTAGCGGGCAGATCCATCAAGCTGGACCTCATTGCCATAGGTACGCCGCAAGGGGGAACCGTCGCGTTGCCGAACGGGCAAATATTACGAGACAAAGGCCAAGTAATTAAACCGCCCACGCCACTTGCTGAGCTTAAAGACGTCACTGAGCAATTAGGTGGCCATTACTACCACGGGCGTTTATCTGTACAACAAACCCAACAAATTGCTGTAGCCAATGCAAGCCAAGATAGTCAGCAAGAAGCAGACAACCAAAGCCTTTACTGGCAATCCCAAGCTCATTGGTTTGCTATTCCTTTTTTAATTTGGCTTGCGTTAGCGTTTCGTAAAGGAGCACTACTTTCACTCGCTTTTATTCTGTTTTTCCCTTTTCAACCTCTCCAAGCCTCCCCTTTAGAATGGTTTTTAACACCAGACCAACGGGGCCAAAAGCTCGTTGATGAAGGTAACTGGCAAGAGGCACAAAAACTATTCCAAGATCCACAATGGCAAGCCGCTTCTTCTTATGCATTAGAAGACTATGATGCGGCAGCAAGCACTTTATCTTCCCTTCCTAGCACCGCCAAACAGGCCTATAATTTAGGCAACTCCTTGGCTTTAAATGGCCAATTTGAGGAAGCAATTAACGCTTATGAAGAAGCATTAAAACTGGACCCAGAGCTGTCTGTCGCCAAACAAAATCTAGCCTATTTAAAGCAACTTCAACAAAACCAACAACAAGACCCTTCTTCCCAAGACTCACAGCAATCAAGCTCAGCTAACGCTGAGAATAAACAAGACCAAGAACAAGCCTCTGATAACCAGCAAAGCGAAGAAAAATCAGAAAATTCGCAAAATAATGAGGAAAAACAAGACAAGCCAGCCAGCTCTGAGGATAATAAGGAAGCGGAGCAAGAACAACCAGCAGCCAATCAGCAAGAGCAACAAGCAAAGCTGAGCCAAGAGGAATCCCAAGCCCTAAAGCAATGGTTAAGACAGATTCAAGATGACCCTGGCACTTTACTGCAACGCAAGCTTTGGCATTTACACCAAGAAAAGCAAAGAGAACGCCCTTACGGCCAACAACATGGACAACAACCGTGGTAATTAATCGCCTTTTAACTTTTTTGTTTTCCTCTTTTACGACAACCCCAAAAGGTTTGTTACTGACTCTACTGTGGGCGAGCTCTTTCCCTGTCTTGGCAGACCAAGTAAGCGCGACTCTAGACAAAAATGTCAGTGTCGAAAACGAAGTTGTTCAACTCACCCTAAGAGCGGATTTTACTGACATAGGCGATGGGCCAGATTTAACCCCACTAAAGCGGGATTTTGATATTTTAGGTCAAAGTCAAAACAGCCAATTCAGTTTTAACTTAGGCACCAGTAAAGCACTAAGCTTTTGGGTTGTTTCTTTGATGCCAAAATCCGTTGGTACGTTCGAGATCCCCCCTATTCAAATTGGTGATCAGTCATCGAATAGCGTTAGGTTAACCGTTAAAAACTCGCCTCAATTACTCGATAGCAACGGCAATCCACCCGCTTTCATCCGCACTGAAGTGTCGGAAATTGAACCCTACCTTCAACAAGAAGTCATTCTCAGCGTTAAGCTGTTCAGCTCAGTTGCTCTCCAAAACGCCAACATTTCGGTGCCAAGCCATCCCGACCTTATTATTGAGCGCTTAGTAGATGACCAGATGCACACTGAAACCATAAATGGCACACAGTATCAGGTATTAACTCGCGAATATTTGGCATTTCCTCAACGCAGCGGCACGTTAACCCTAGCGCCGCAGAGTATCCAAGCCATGATCAACACTCGGACAGGCCGACGTATGATCAAAGTACAGAGCGAACCACTCGGTATGCAAGTTTTACCGATTCCAGCCAGCTACCCTTCCGACAATTGGTTACCTAGCGAAAACCTGATTATTAATACCTCTTTAAGCCAGTCTAATGACCAGCCAAGAATTGGCGACACCCTCATTTGGACAATCAATATTCAAGCTGACGGCGCTTTACCGGAACAGATTCCGCCACTCTCTTTTAACAGTACCAAAGCCTATAAGCTCTACCCAAAAGCTCCGCGCTTTAGTAGCCGCAAAACCGACCAAGGAATTGTTGGCCTTGTTTCTATGGAAATTGAAGTCGTACCAACCGCCGAAGGAGAACTCAACTTACCTGAACTGGAAGTAATGTACTGGGATACTGAGCAACGTACGTTAAAAACAGCCACTGCGACAACACAATCTATCAACATCCAAGCGTTACCAGAGGCCATAACAGAAGCACCCAAGACCCAGCTCAGCACAACACCATTAGCACCTCAAAGCCGTTCTGTTGCCCCTATATCGTTAGCTAAAGAGAAACAAGCCTCAGTCCCCGTGGATATAAAGGACGCTAAAGTTGAACCGCTGAAAGAGCGCTCTCAATGGGGTCTAAAACAGTACAGCATTGTTGGTCTACTCGTTCTTACCAGCCTACTGATCTTACTCAGTTTATTCACTTGGCGTCGCAACAAGAACAAAAAAGACAACCAAGACAGCGTACCTACCTTACAAGAGTTTGCGCCACTGGCGACTCACAATGAAGAGAGTGCCTTTCAAAACCTGATTGACTGCTGCCATCAGAATAACCTGCCTGAACTGCGCTCTCACCTATTAGAGTGGGCCAGACATCGTTGGGGGGATGCCCAAATTCAAACCATTGAAGACATCAAACGACTCAGTTCGTCGGTCACCTTTACCCAACTGCTGATGGAAGCCGACTTGATGATGTATTCAAATAACCAAGACACACAATGGCAAGGTGCTCCATTAGCCCAAGCATTAACAGAACTGATGACGGGTGAAGAAAAGCCTTCTCAGGCCAGCCAGCTAAAAACTCTTTATCCTAACTTCTAAAAGGGTTAGGGTTTATCTAACATTGGATAAAACACGAGGCCATCAAACCAATATGACTGCCCCTTATCAGACAGGCATTCTTGCTGACGCATCCAGCGACGCCCTATTTATTACTTTAAATGTAAAACAACAACACCTAGCTGAATTTAAATCTTCTCTATCTAAGAGCCCTACCTTAATCAGCCAGCTTCAAGCCCAGTACCCTGACTCCCAATTACATGCAAGCTTAGGGTTTAGCCATAAAATTTGGCGCAAACTTGATAGCCAACAACCTAAAGAGTTAGCGGCATTCCCGCATCTAAAAGGGGCAGAGTTTGAAGCAGTGTCTACTGATGTGGACATGGTCATTCATGTGCGTTCAATGCGCCATGATGTGACCTATGAGCTAGCCAACGTGTTATTTTCTTCTCTAAGTGGCAGTGTTGATCTTGTTGAAGAGGTAAGTTGCTTTAAATACTTAGACAATAGAGATTTAACCGGATTTGTTGATGGCACGGAAAACCCTGCTGGAGACCATAAAGCTGAGGTGGCTTTAGTTGGTGACGAAGACAGCCATTACACTAATGGCTCTTACCTCAATTTAATGAAGTTTGTGCACGATTTAGATACTTGGCAAAAGCTGGATATCAAAACTCAGGAAGACACCTATGGGCGAACCAAAGCTGACAACATAGAGTACCCTGGGGGTAAGAAGTCATTACACGCTCATACCAAACGCACTTCCTTAAAAGACGAACACGGTCAGTCTATTGAAATACTGCGCCACAGCATGCCTTTTGCCAGCCTAACCGAAAAAGGCCTTATGTTTGCAAGCTATAGCCGCACCCCTAATGCCTTTAACAGCATGCTTCGTAGTATGATCATAGGCGACAAAGACGGCCATACCGACCACCTGATGAGATACACCCAGGCAAAGACAGGCCAAGCCTTTTTTGTTCCTGCGCTTGCTTGGTTTAACACTCTTTAAAGCTCAAGCATGTTCATTTTACAAACTCTTTAGCGCTCATAAAAAAACCACTTCAATTGAAGTGGTTTTTTTGTAGATCAAGCTGCATCTATCGTTCGATATCAGCTGTACTTTCCAGTAAAGACTGCTGAGCCTGAGTGCTTAAAGTAATTTGCGTTTGTTTCAAATAACCTTCATAAGCCTGTTTCTGCTCATCTTCAATGGCTTCTACTGGTGTTGTCACATCAGTAAGCTTAATCAAAGCGATATCACCACTTTGCAGTGATTCCACTTGAGTCACAGGACCATCCACTGGGTGCGCTAGGCCAAACGCTAATGAAGAAAGCTCATCTTGACCACGCGATGCTTTAGTAACGCTAGTCCAAACCGTATCAGGAGCGTCTGCAGCAGCCTGCGCTCTCGCTTCTAATTCAGCCAAGGCCTTTTGCTCTACCAATGCTTGAGTCACTTTAGTCAGAGCCTGCTCATAGCTTTCTACCGATTCCGGTTGATGATCATTAACACGCAAAACTAGCACCTGATCATCACTTAACTCGATCAAGTCACTATTCTGACCGTCTTCAAGAACAGCAGGACTGTATGCAGCTGCAATGACTTGAGGATTATTGGTAACTTCATCAATACCTTGTGAACGAGTAAAGTAATCACTTTCTTGCACTTGCAAACCGTACTCTTTCGCTAAAGGCGCTAACTCATCACTCGCGTAGGCAAGGTCAATGATGTCTTCGTGAGCACTCAATAGTGCATCACGCGCTTTAGCTGCCTTCACTTGCTCTGTAAGCTCAGCTTGCAAGTCAGCAAAGCTTGGTGCATCAGCTGCAACAACCTCGTTCAGTTTAATCAAATGTAAGCCGTATTCCGTTTCAACCGCTTCAACATCCCCTTCAGACATAGAGAAAAGCTTATTCTCAAAAGCATCTCCCATTGACCCTTTAGTGACATAACCTAGGTTACCACCATCATTTTTAGACCCGATGTCATCGGAATATTGCGCTGCTAGGTCCTCAAAACTTTCACCTGAGGCTAATTTAGCTTCGATCTCAGCCAAACGCTGCTGCGCTTCATCTGAGGAAGGGTCAGAGGTTTCTATAAGGATATGAGCTGCTGAACGCTCTTCTTGAACTTCACCCGAGATAGCCACATTGTAGGCCTGCTGAAGCTCAGCATCTGTGACTGTAACCGTATCGGCAAAATCATCAGAACTTAGCAGTACATAGTCTATTTTTACTTGCTCAGGGGTTTTGAAGTCGTTCTTATGTTCTTCATAAAACGCCAATAATTCATCTTCGCTAACCGCAGTTTGTTCAGCTTCATCAGCCAATGAGAAAGTCACATAATCATAGCTTCGTTGTTGAGCTTGCAATGATGCAACCGCATTGACCTGATACGGCAAAACAAAGTCAGACCCTGCTATTGCATTACGAGCTTGCTGGATGACTACATCTTCTTTGATACGCTCTTTAAATGCCAAAGGCGTAAAACCTAATGACTGAATGAAGTTCAAGTAGCGATTTTGATCAAACTGACCATTCGTCTGAAACTGCTCTGATTGCACGATGTAACGGTCTACTTGCGCATCAGAAACCCCCAAACCAAGCTCAGCAGCTTGATTATTTAGCACCGCACGCTGAATAAGTTCATCTAAAGCACGACGCTGTAATAAATTCTCTTCCAATAAATCAGGGTTAATCTGACCGTTCATCATAGAAATAAGCTGACGACGTTGTGTCTCAGCACCCTGTAGCATCTGTGTACGGGTAATGTCTTCGCCATTAACACTGGCAACCGTATCAGATGAAGTAAAGCTATTGACCAAGGCATCTACGCCAAATAGAGCAAAAGTCACAACAATAAAACCAACGATGATCTTGACCACAATGCCTTGTGACTTATCTCTTATATCTTGGAGCATTACTGCCTCCATAAAATAAACATGAATTACAAATAAAAAAGGTGTATCCCGCTCGGCATACACCTTTTGTATCTAATGGCGGAACAGACGGGACTCGAACCCGCGACCCCCTGCGTGACAGGCAGGTATTCTAACCAACTGAACTACTGCTCCAAAAACATTAATTTACAGCGTCTTTAAGACCTTTACCCGCTTTAAAACCAGGAACCTTAGCTGCTTTAATTTGAATTTCCTCACCAGTTTGAGGATTACGGCCAGTACGTGCCGCACGTTCTTTAACTGCAAAAGTACCAAAACCCACTAGTGTAACTTGGTCGCCTTTTGCCAAAGCAGATTCAATTGCTTTTAGAGTAGCGTCAAGAGCATTGCTCGCAGAAGCTTTTGATAGATCTGCAGACGCTGCAATAGCATCAATCAATTCAGATTTGTTCACGTTGTACCCCTTCAGTATTTTTGTGGTTCCTTAATATTATTGTTTCGGCGCTGTAAGAACACTACCGATAAAGCCGAGCTAGATGTTATACAAGCCCTAGCTATTCCCTGTCAATACAGAGTTTCCCTAATGATGACTTACAGTTTCTTGTTCATCAACAGTTTTTTCCTTAGAAGCCAATGTTTCTAGCTTTTTTGGTGAAGGAATGTACTCTAGGGCAATGTCAAGCACATCATCGATCCATTTTACTGGCACAACTTCGATATCCGCCTTGATATTGTCAGGAATTTCTTTCAGATCACGAGCATTTTCCTGTGGAATTATGACCGTTTTAATGCCGCCACGGTGAGCCGCTAGGAGCTTCTCTTTAAGACCACCAATAGGTAATACCTCACCACGCAGCGTAATCTCACCAGTCATGGCGACAGAGGCTTTCACAGGGACTTTAGCAAGCACCGAGACGATTGCGGTACACATAGCGACACCGGCGCTCGGCCCATCTTTTGGTGTTGCCCCCTCTGGCACGTGTAAATGCAGGTCTGTTTTTTCATGAAAATCATCATCAATGCCCAACCCAGCAGCACGGCTTCGTACAACTGTCAGAGCCGCTTGAATCGACTCTTGCATCACATCACCAAGGGAACCGGTTTTCACATGACGCCCTTTACCTGCCACACCAGCCGCTTCAATAGTCAATAACTCACCACCGACGGAGGTCCAAGCCAAACCTGTCACCTGACCGATCTGGTTTTTGTCTTCTGCTTTACCGTAATTAAATTTACGCACACCAGAATAATCTTCTAGGTTTTCCACCGTCACGGCCACCGCTTTAGGCTTCTTAGCCTTGCTTAAAGCTTGCTGTTTCACCACTCGGCGACACACCTTACTCAGCTCTCTTTCAAGACCACGCACACCCGCTTCTTTGGTGTAATAACGAATAATGTCCATCAAGGTGTCATCAGACACTTGAATTTCTGCCTCTTTCAAACCTGCTAGCTTAATCTGTTTAGGCAGCAAATAACGCTTAGCGATATTGAGTTTTTCATCTTCCGTATAGCCAGGAATCCGTATTACTTCCATACGGTCTAACAGAGGCCCAGGAATGTTCATGCTATTTGAAGTACAAACAAACATCACGTCAGATAAGTCGTAATCAACCTCTAAGTAGTGGTCATTGAATGTGTGATTCTGTTCAGGGTCCAATACTTCCAATAGTGCTGATGCTGGGTCACCACGTTGATCCATGCCCATTTTGTCAATTTCATCAAGCAAAAACAGTGGATTTTTCACCTTCACTTTAGACAATTTCTGTAAAAGCTTACCCGGCATAGAGCCTATGTAAGTACGTCTGTGACCACGAATTTCCGCTTCATCACGGACACCACCTAGAGCCATACGAACGTATTTACGGTTTACCGCTTTTGCAATGGATTGGCCTAGAGAGGTTTTACCCACACCAGGAGGCCCAACCAAACACAACACAGGGCCTTTCACTTTTTTCACCCTTTGTTGAACCGCTAAGAACTCTAAAATTCGTTCTTTTACATCTTGCAGGCCGTAGTGATCTTGGTTAAGCACTTTTTCTGCATAGGCTAAATCATTACGCACTTTACTGCGCTTTTTCCAAGGCAGTGAGATCAACCAATCAATATAACCACGAACAACGGCTGCTTCTGCGGACATTGGAGACATCATTTTGAGCTTCTTCAGCTCAGCTTCCGCTTTTTCCGTTGCTTCTTGAGACATACCAGCTTCGGTAATTTTTTCTTGCAGCATATCCAGTTCATTGCTGCCATCTTCCATATCACCAAGTTCTTTTTGAATGGCCTTCATCTGCTCATTCAAATAGTACTCGCGCTGGCTTTTTTCCATTTGCTTTTTCACACGGCTGCGAATGTTCTTTTCCAAATGCGCAATATCCAACTCCCCTTCCATTAAGGAAATTAGATACTCACCACGCTCAACCAAACCATCCAGCTCTAAGATTTGCTGCTTATCTTCAAGCTTCAAACTCATGTGCCCTGAGATGTTGTCAATTAGCTTAGACAATTCATCAATCGACTTAACCGTGGTAACCACTTCAGATGGTATACGCTTACTGCCAGCAACGTATTCATCTAATTGCTTTAGCAAAGCTCCGCGAATAGGACCATATTCACTTTGATCTTCTTCAACAAAAGGCAATTCACTCACCTGACCAAGCACTAAATCGTCTTGCTCTTCCATAGATTCTAGGCGAGCGCGCCTCACCCCTTCTACCAACACTTTCACCGTGCCATCAGGCAAACGAAGCAATTGCATTACTTTGGCAATCGTGCCGATTTGATATAAGTCTTCTAACTGTGGGTCGTCCTTGCTGGCGTCTTGCTGAGCAACAAGAAAAACTTGTTTATCAGCATCCATCGCAGCCTCTAGAGCAGCAATGGAGCGAGCGCGCCCAACAAACAAAGGTAGTACCATATGAGGGTAAACCACAACATCTCGCAGTGGCAGCATTGGAATGCGTAAAGCTTCTGACATATTTTTTATCCAATCTGGGCGCATGATTTAAAGCGCACTTTATTTTCTTTTGGGATTAATAAAGAGATAGGGACAAACTGTAAAAAAACAAGCACATAAATAAGAATAACTTACATTAAGGTGTTTTTTTTCACCCAAAACAAAAAAAGCCGATATGAGGACAAGAAATGACCACACATCGGCTTCTGGAGGCATTAGCGAAAGCTAGCCATTTTCAGCTACATCTTCTTTTTCTAATACCATAAGAGGTGTTGATTCACCACGAATAGAAGGACCATCCATAACGACTTTCACGACATCATTTCTTGTCGGCAACTCATACATAGAATCCAGCAAAGCCGTTTCTAAAATACTGCGCAAGCCACGGGCACCGGTTTTACGCTCTAACGCCAAACCCGCCGCCTCACGAAGAGACTCTGTCGTAAACTCAAGCTCAACACCTTCTAACTCAAACAAGTGTTGATACTGCTTAGTTAAAGCATTCTTTGGTTCACTCAAAATGGTCATCAAGGCTTCTTCGTCTAATTCTGACAATGTTGCCACGACAGGCAGACGTCCAACAAATTCAGGTATTAACCCGAACTTCACAAGATCCTCTGTTTCTACCTGATGTACAGCTTCAGAGAAAGACTTACCTTCTTCTTTACTTTTCACTTTCGCAGAGAAACCGATACTGCTTTTCTCGGTACGTTCGCTAATGACGCGCTCTAAACCAGCAAAGGCACCACCACAAACAAACAGTATATTCGATGTGTCAACCTGCAAAAACTCTTGTTGAGGATGCTTACGTCCACCTTGTGGAGGCACGGAAGCGACCGTTCCTTCAATTAATTTCAACAGCGCTTGCTGCACCCCTTCACCAGACACATCACGGGTAATAGAAGGGTTGTCAGATTTACGAGAAATCTTATCAATTTCATCAATGTATACTATGCCACGTTGCGCTTTTTCAACGTCGTAGTCGCAACTTTGCAGCAGCTTCTGAATAATGTTTTCTACATCTTCACCCACATAACCTGCTTCTGTTAGTGTCGTCGCATCTGCAATAGTGAACGGCACATCTAGAACACGAGCAAGGGTTTGTGCAAGCAGAGTCTTACCACTACCAGTAGGGCCGATCAGCAAGATATTACTCTTACCAAGCTCGACGCCATCATCGGTTTTACCCTTATGGCGTAAGCGTTTATAGTGGTTGTATACCGCGACCGCAAGCACCTTCTTGGCCTTATCTTGGCCAATAACGTATTCATCCAACGCAGCGCTTAACTTAGCTGGTGTTGGCAGCTCATCGTCGGCAGTAGCCTCTACTGTAGTTTGGGATAACTCTTGCGTAATAATGTTATTACACAGGTCAACACATTCGTTACAGATGTATACTGAAGGACCCGCAATCAGCTTCTTTACTTCGTCTTGGCTCTTTCCGCAGAAAGAGCAATATAATAGCCGATCAGAGTGGTCGCCTTGGCTAAAATTATCGTCAGACATTTAATCCACCCTTTTTAAACTGTACGTTTTTGTAAAATATCATCAATCAGGCCGTATTCTTTTGCCGTCTCTGGATTCATAAAGTTATCACGATCTGTATCAATGGCAACTTGTTCAATGTCTTTTCCTGTGTGGAAAGAAATAATTTCATTCAACTTATGCTTGATACTCAAAATTTCTCGTGTGTGTATTTCAATATCAGACGCTTGCCCTTGGTAACCGCCTAACGGTTGGTGAATCATGACACGAGAATTAGGCAAACAATAACGCTTACCTTCTGCACCAGCTGTCAATAAAAGCGCACCCATACTAGCAGCCTGACCAATACACATGGTACTAACGTCGGGCTTAATAAACTGCATAGTATCGTAAATAGACATCCCTGCCGTTACAGAACCACCTGGAGAGTTAATGTAAAGGTGGATATCTTTATCAGGATTTTCTGATTCCAAAAACAATAATTGAGCAACCACTAGGTTGGCCATATGGTCTTCAACTTGACCAACCAAGAAGATCACTCGTTCCTTTAGCAAGCGGGAATATATATCAAAAGATCGCTCACCGCGGGCTGTTTGTTCAATTACCATAGGAACAAGGCCATTACTTGTAATAGCAACTGGGCCTGTCGTTGGGTTCGTCAAATTCATATCTTATTCCTTAAAAGCGAAAAGGCCGACATAGCATGTGCTATGTCGGCCTTTATTAAAAAGATAAGCTAACGCTTATGCTTCTTCCCCAGCTTCTTCAGCTTGGGCTGTTGGCTTGATAGCATCTTCATAACCCAAAGTTACTTCAGTAACTTGAGCAGATTCTAACAGTTTATCAACAACTTGCTCTTCAAGTACAGCAGATTGAACCTGTGCAAGTTGCTCTTTATTCTTCAAGTAGAACTCAACCACTTGTTGAGGCTCTTGGTAAGCCTGAGCCATGTCTTCTAGGAAGGCACGGACACGCTCTTCGTCTACTTCTAATTCGTTTTGCTTGATTACTTCAGAAATCAAAAGACCAAGTTTACCACGTTTTGCCGCTTCATCTTGGAACAATTCTGCAGGTAATTGGGAAGCATCAAAACCTTCACCACCAAACTGCTGAGCAGCTTGTTTACGTAGTGCATCAACTTCTTGATCAACAACAGACGCAGGCACTTCTACTTCGTTGATAGAAATTAGGCCATCAAACAACGCTGTTTTTAGCTTAGCTTTAACCGCTTGGTTCAATTCACGCTCCATGTTCTTACGCACTTCTGCACGAAGACCATCAACGGTAGCTTCAGCCAAACCGAATTTTTCAACGAAAGCATCATCGATTTCAGGAAGCACTTGTTCAGCAACTTCAGAAACCGTAATTTTGAATGTCGCTTCTTGACCTTTCAAGTTTTCTGCTTGGTAGTCTTCAGGGAAGGTAACGTTAATTGAACGTTCTTCACCTGCTTTAGCACCTAAGATACCCGCTTCAAAACCTGGAATCATAGTGTTTGAACCCAAAACTAGCTTATGACCTTCAGCAGCACCACCATCAAACGCTTCATCACCTAGGTAGCCAACGAAATCGATTGTTACTTGGTCGCCGTCAGCTGCTTCACGCTCTACCGCATTCCAGTCAGCATTTTGCTTACGCAATGTTTCTAGCATAGTGTCCACGTCAGCGTCTGTTACTTCTGAAACAACACGCTCAACACTAATAGCAGAAGAATCCGCTAACGTAATCTCTGGGTAAACTTCAACTTTCGCAGTAAATTCAAGGTCAGCGCCTTCTGCAAAGTTCTTAGGCTCAATATTTGGCATACCAGCTGGTTGAATTGACTCAGCTTGTAGGGCTTCCATGTAAGCGTCACGCATGATTTGCTCAACAGCTTCTAGACGAATGCTTTGCCCGTAGCGTTTTTTCACTAGGCTAACTGGCACTTTACCTTTACGGAAACCGTCAATACGAACTGTTTTTGCAGTTTTAGCCACTTCAGAACTTACTTTTTCTTCGATTCGAGCAGCAGGAACGCTGATGGTTAAAACGCGCTCAATTGGAGATGTTGTTTCTACAGAAACTTGCATAAAACTTCCTCACGGGAACTAGCTTTATTTGCTGGCGCATCTTAATCAAATGATTAAGGAATCTTAACCAACAAAACCTTAATGTATTTTCATAAAGTAATGGGCTGAAATGGCGCTCCGTACTGGATTCGAACCAGTGACCTACCGCTTAGAAGGCGGTTGCTCTATCCAGCTGAGCTAACGGAGCAGAACTCATTACATTTCGTGTGGTGGGCTATTATAGGGATGGAATATCAATCGTCAACCAATTGACATAAAAAAGCCGATTAAAAGAGAAATTTACGAGAATCTTTAGTGTAAAAACAACCTTGAGAACAAACTTTCACCAATTGTAAAAGCTATACGCTCCCTACCATCTACTTTATGATATACGGACTCGAACCGTTAACACAGACATCGACTTATGAATCGCGCGACTATTAAAGAGTACATCACTTTAACCTACCAAAGGTTTTTACAAAGTAACCTATCACAAAAAGCCGCCCAACTTACTCTCTCAAGCTTACTGGCCGCCGTACCTATTATTACGATTATTCTGGGCATTTTGAGTTTCACCCCCGCTTTAGAAAAAATGCAGACGCAGTTTTTTTCCTTGATGGAAAACAACTTGGTGCCAGGCTCTAGCGAGGTCGTTCTACCTTATTTAATACAATTTTCTGAACAAGCGAAGAATCTACCTATTGCTGGGCTGATGGTGTTGTTTATCACTGCTCTATTATTACTCAACAATTTTGAGAACAGCGTACAGTCCATTTGGCAAATTTATACGCCCAGAAAAATCCGCGAACGACTACTCACTTACTGGGCAATATTGACTCTTGGACCCATTTTATTCGCAGGCTTAATCAGCCTTTATGGCGCCCTTATTTCTTTTCAGATTCAAGACAATGACATCAGCACATTAATTAACAACTTAGTGGACATAGGTAGCATCATTCTTTATTTCTTGATGCTATTGACGCTAAATTTTTTAACACCTAATGCGGAAGTCTCGCTCAAGTGGGCAGCCCTTAGCGCACTTCTTGGAAGCATTGCTCTGTTTATTTTGAACAATATTTTTTCTTCCTTTGCACAATTATTTGCTAACTACCAAGTGATCTATGGTGCTTTTGCCGCCATACCGATTTTTCTTGTTTGGCTACAATCCACTTGGCTGATCATCCTGACATCCATTTGCGTGTGCGCAACGATACACTCGAAAAAGGCTTAGCAAGCAATTCAGTTTTAGGTAGAATACCGCAATTAATTAGCAAGGTTCCCCATGAAAGATACAATTAACGAGCTCAATACCATTCTGTCCGAAGCGGATTGCCTTATTAACGAGGCGCAAATTGATCAGGCCTTAGATAAAATGGCCACGCAAATCACAGCAGATTTAAGTGACAAGCTACCTTTAGTGTTATGCGTCATGAATGGTGGATTAATTCCTACTTCTGACTTAATAAGCCGACTCGCTTTTCCGTTAGAGCTTGATTACCTTCATGCCACTCGCTATGGCATGGAGATGGAAGGTTCCGCGCAACTCAATTGGATCAATTACCCGCAAGTCGAAGTAAAAGGCCGACACGTTTTAGTGGTTGATGATATTTTCGACCAAGGCCATACCCTCCAAGCCATTATTCAATGGTTGGAAGAACAAGGCGCAGAACAAGTACATAGCGCGACTGTGATTAACAAATTGCACGACCGTAAAGTAGACCTTTCTCCAACTTATGTAGGAGCTGACGCTGAAGATCGCTTTTTATTTGGTTACGGCATGGACTTCAAAGGATACTTCCGCAATATACGTGGCATTTACGCAGTCAAAGGAAGTTAAACAAGTCCCACCTTACTCGCCTTCTAGACAAACCTCAGCTTCGCTGGGGTTTTGTTTTTTTAGAGCCCCTCTTATCCCTTAGACCGCAGACTGTCAAAGAATGTGTCGACAATTCATCACTAAAAATTAGAAACACACTCAATAAACGCATATATTGTTGACAATTTTACTTGATAAAAGCCTTTATTAGATTTATAACTATCATATTGTAGACAATCAGACAGGATTTAACTGTGAGCAAAGTGGCCGAATTAAAACCTATTACGTTATCCGACGACTTAACTCAGCGCTTAACGTCTGAAATCATTGAAGGCACTCTCCCCTTGGGAAGCAAGATATCTGAGCCGGAGCTAGCCAAACGCCACGGCGTTTCTCGCGGTCCCTTGCGAGAAGCTTTGGTCAAATTAGAAGCGCTTGGCTTGATTACGCGCACGGCAAATATAGGCGCACGAGTCATTGAACTTGATATTGAAGATTTATTAGAAACCTTCACATTGCGCGAAGCAATGGAAGGCATGGCCGCTAGGCTTGCCTCTCAACTTATTAGTGAAAATGAAATTGCCGATCTTTATAAGCTACTTGATGAACATCAAGCCTTTTTAGATGCTAATCAAGATGAACATTACGCCAACCAATACGGGAATGAAGACTTTCACCTACGCATCATCAAAGCAAGTCAGAACAAACGATTAGTGCGCGTCCTTACCCAAGACCTTTACGCGACCATTCGGATTTTTCGACGCCATACAGCAGACTCACGACCAGACCCAAGACAGGCTTTGCGTGAGCATAAAGCCATTTTAGACGCCATTGCTAACCGCGAAGGCGACTTAGCAGAGTTATTAATGCGCCGCCACATTAGCCGTGCGGCCAACTTATTAAAAAAAGCGATGTTGAAAAACACAAGGTCGCATGAAATTACTGGCTAACCACAGCCAATAACAACAAAAAAGTGAGGAAAGTATGACATTAGCATCACCGGGGGCACGTTTTCGTAAAGCGATTCAAGACCAATCACCATTGCAGATCGTTGGTACTGTCAACGCCTATTGCGCCATGATGGCTGAACAAACCGGTCATCATGCCATTTACCTTTCCGGCGGCGGCGTGGCGAATGCCTCCTACGGCCTACCTGATCTTGGTATGACTGGGCTGAACGACGTACTCGAAGACGTGCGCCGCATCACAACAGCGAGCCAATTACCTTTATTAGTAGACATTGATACCGGGTTTGGTGGCGCTTTCAACATTACTCGCACAATTCAACAAATGGAAAGAGCTGGCGCAGCTGCCGTTCACATTGAAGACCAAGTTCAACAAAAGCGCTGCGGCCACAGACCCAACAAAGCCATTGTTAGCCAAGCCGAAATGGTTGACCGTATCAAAGCCTGTGTGGATGCACGTGTAGATGAAAATTTTGTCATTATGGCACGTACTGACGCCCTCGCCGTTGAAGGTATGAATTCCGCTATTGACCGGGCGGTTGCTTGCGTTGAAGCCGGTGCGGACATGATTTTCCCTGAAGCTATGCTGACCCTAGAACAATATCAAGAATTTGTTAATGCCGTTAAAGTACCTGTGCTTGCCAATATTACCGAATTCGGCGCAACACCTCTATTTAGTCGAGAAGAGCTTGCCGGTGCAGGCGTCGATATGGTGCTTTACCCTTTAAGTGCTTTTCGTGCAATGAATCAAGCCGCGTTGAACGTATACCAACATTTATTAAATGACGGCCACCAACGCAATGTGGTCGATACAATGCAAACGCGCATGGACTTATATGATTTCCTTAACTACCACGATTATGAGCAAAAGCTCGACGCACTTTTCTCTCAAGAAAAGTAATAGGAATAAGTAACCCCAGTGGCCAATGCATACTGGCCACTTACTATCTCACTAACAATAAAAATGGAGATATCGAATGGTTAGCAAAACATTATCAGGAGCCGGTTTGCGGGGACAAAGCGCTGGGCAGACCGCACTTTGTACTGTTGGCAAAACAGGATCAGGATTGACCTATCGAGGCTATGACATTGAAGAGCTGTCTGAAAAAGCTTGCTTTGAGGAAGTGGCCTATTTATTACTCTATAACAAGCTACCGAATCAGCAAGAGTTAACAGATTATAAAGCCCGTTTAATGAGGTTACGCTCACTTCCAGCCGCTCTCAAAGCTGCCTTGGAACTGATTCCTCAAGACACTCACCCCATGGACGTGATGCGTACAGGTTGCTCATTTTTAGGCAACTTGGAACCAGAAATCGATTTCGATGGCCAGTTTGATGCAGCCGACCGATTAGTGGCCAGCTTGCCTGCCATTATTTTGTACTGGTATCGATTCAGCCATGAGGGCGTTCGAATTGATACCACCAACTCACAAGTTGATAGTTTAGCCGCCCACTTTTTAACCATGTTACACGACGAAGCGCCTTCGCCTTTACATGAAAAAGTCATGAATGCTTCACTGATTTTATACGCCGAGCACGAGTTCAACGCCTCAACTTTTACTGCCAGAGTTTGTGCTTCTACCTTATCGGATATGCATTCGTGCATCACTGGAGGCATTGGCAGTTTACGGGGGCCGCTACATGGTGGCGCCAATGAAGCTGCCATGGATATGATTGACCCTTGGCAATCTGCCGACGAAGCAGAAGAAGCCATTCTCAAAAAGCTCGCAAATAAAGAAAAAATAATGGGCTTTGGACATGCCATTTACCGAGAACGTGATCCACGTAACGACATCATTAAAAAGTGGTCTAAAAAACTGTCCGAAGAAGTTGGTGACTCTCACTTATACGCAGTTTCTGAACGCTGCGAAAGTGTCATGTGGCGCGAAAAGAAACTTTTCTGTAACGCAGATTTTTTTCATGCCAGTGCTTATCGTTTTATGGGCATTCCAACAAAGCTATTTACGCCTATTTTTGTCTGCTCTCGCGTTACAGGTTGGGCTGCCCACGTCATGGAGCAAAGAGCCAACAACCGCATTATTCGACCAAGTGCGGATTATACCGGACCGGAAACAGCCCAATGGCAAGCCATAGAAAAAAGAGCCTAATGGCGGCATAAATTTTTAAACATTTAAATTTTTAGGGTTTTCCCCTATTCAAATCCCCATTCATGGGATATGACTAATTAAAGGAACCATCATGAGTGCAAACGTTGATTTAAACAATCGCCCTGAATACGACAAAGTCATCCAAGATATTGCTGACTATGTAATGAATTATAAAATTAGTAGCCAAGAAGCGTTAGATACCGCTCGCAACTGCTTAATGGACACGTTAGGTTGTGGCTTATTAGCACTGCGCTTCCCTGAATGTACTAAACATTTAGGTCCCATGGTTCAAGGCACCAGCGTACCTAACGGTGCCCGTGTTCCCGGCACCTCTTTCACTCTTGACCCAGTGAAAGCAGCTTGGGATATCGGCTGTATTATTCGTTGGTTGGATTACAATGACACTTGGCTTGCCGCAGAATGGGGACACCCTTCCGATAACCTAGGTGGCATCTTGGCAGTCGCTGACCATTTATCGCAAGTGAGAGTTTCCCATGGGGAAGCACCACTGACAATGCGCGAGGTTCTGGAAGCCATGGTTATGGCCCATGAGATTCAAGGCGTTATTGCGTTAGAGAACTCCTTCAACCGTGTTGGCCTTTGTCACGTACTATTAGTTCGCATTGCTTCTACCGCTGTCGTTGCCAAAATGATGGGCGGGGATCGCGAACAAATTATGGCCGCTATTTCTCAAGCTTGGGTAGACGGTTCTGCTCTTCGCACTTACCGCCACGCTCCCAATGCAGGTTCACGTAAATCCTGGGCAGCTGGCGATGCAACTTCCCGCGCTGTTCGCTTAGCAGATATGTCTCTACGTGGCGAGATGGGCATTCCTGGAGTATTAACAGCACCTCAATGGGGCTTTTATGATGTATCCTTCTCGAAAACAAATAAAGACCAAGCCTTAAAAGCACCTGAAGACCGTCAATTTAAATTCAGCCAAGATTATGGCTCCTATGTCATGGAAAACGTGCTCTTTAAGATTTCGTTCCCAGCTGAGTTTCATTCACAAACAGCAGCCGAAGCCGCTGTAACTCTTCACCCACAAGTGAAAGATCGTTTAAATGAAATTGAAAAAATTGTCATTCGCACTCACGAGTCGGCTATCCGTATCATCTCTAAAGTGGGTCCATTAGCAAACGCAGCTGACCGTGACCACTGCTTGCAATATATGACCGCTGTCCCACTGGCTTTTGGTAACCTTGTAGCTGAACATTATGAAGACGACTTCCATGCAGCCAACCCAATTATTGACGAGCTAAGAGACAAAATGGAGATTGTTGAAGACGAACGCTTCACTCGAGAATACTTAGAGGCCGACAAACGCTCTATTGCCAATGCCATTCAAGTGTTCTTTAAAGATGGTTCTTCAACAGAGGAAGTGGTCGTTGAATACCCTGTAGGGCATCGCCGCCGTCGTGCTGAAGGCATCCCACTGCTGGAGCAAAAATTCCAAGCTAACTTAGCCACTCGCTTCCCTAGTGGTCGTAGCCAACAGATATTTAATCTTTGCAAGAACCAACCTGAGCTGGAGCAAACACCAGTCCATAAATTCATGGATCTGTTTGTCATATAAAGAAAATAGGCTCTTAATAGCTAATAAGAGCCTGTTACTTTAAAAAATGATACAAAAAAAGCGCCTCAGGCGCTTTTTTTAGATCATGAGGAAGGATTAAAAAACTCGGTTAAAGCCGTTTAATGCCGCTACACGATAAGCTTCAGCCATAGTCGGGTAGTTAAATGTGGTATTTAAGAAGTACTTTAAGGTGTTTTGCTCACCTGGTTGCTTCATAATTGCTTGACCGATATGAACGATCTCGGAGGCTTGGTCACCGAAACAGTGAATACCTAAAATCTCCAACGTTTCTCTATGGAAAAGAATTTTCAGCATACCAACGGCTTCGCCTGTGATCTGGGCGCGAGCAGTGTTTTTAAAGAAGGCACGGCCTACTTCGTAAGGCACTTTCTCTGCGGTCAATTCCGCCTCATTTTTACCGACTGAGCTGATTTCAGGAATCGTGTAGATACCTGTTGGCACTTCGCTAATAAACTCCCCACCTTCTGCACCAAACATGTTTGCAGCAGCAGCACGGCCTTGATCATAAGCAGCGCTAGCAAGGCTAGGCCAACCAATCACATCCCCCACTGCATAAACATTTTCAACCTGAGTCTGGTAAGTATCATTTACAGCTAATTGACCACGGCTGTTCACCTCAAGGCCGATTTCTTCAAGCCCTAAGTTGTTAGTATTACCAGAACGGCCATTACAGAACAATAAAGCATCAGCACGTAGCTTTTTACCTGATACCATGTTCACTACGACACCACGCTCATTGGTTTCAACTGACTCATAAGTTTCGTTATCACGAATCAGTACGCCGTTATCACGTAAGTGGTAACTTAAGGCATCGGTAATTTCATCGTCTAGGAAACTCAAAAGCTTCTTAGCAGGGTTAATAAGCTCAACTCGAACACCTAAACCACAGAAGATCGAAGCATACTCACAACCAATGACACCGGCACCGTAGATAATCAAAGAGCGCGGCGTATGACTTAGACTCAAGATTGTATCTGAGCAGTAAATTCGCGGATGATTAAAATCGATATTTGTTGGGCGATAAGGACGAGACCCCGTGGCAACAACCACTTTATCGGCAACCAGAAGCTCAGGACCGCGCTCATAAGTATTTACTTCAATGGTCTTTTCATCTTTGAACTTACCGCGACCAAAAAATACATCAATACGGTTACGAGCATAGTATTCAGTGCGCCCCATGACTTGCTTATCGATCACTTTATTTGCGCGATCAAGCACTTTAGGGAAAGAGAACCAGCGTGGCTCACCAATATCACGGAACATAGGGTTAGTGTTAAACGCGATGATCTCTTTTACGGCGTGACGCAAGGCCTTGGACGGGATAGTACCAAGATGAGTACAGCTACCACCAACCTTAGGGTTTGCTTCAACTACCGCAACTCTTTTGCCAGCCTTGGCTGCGTTCATTGCAGCACCTTCACCACCAGGCCCTGTGCCTAGTACTACGACATCGTAATGTCTAGTCGTCATAATTGCCCCTTAAAAAATCAAATTATTTAGATGCGTCGTAAAAATCTGCGCTAACCTTAGCATCATGCTTTGCTTTCTTAGTCTCTTTTTCGCATTTTCCTTTGTCGCCACCGCAAATATCGCAGGCAACTTCCATACCCAGAGCACTCATGCCACCACAAGAACCCGAAATAGGTTTTCTACCCATCAAAACACCTACTGCCATGGCAGCCACTAACGCGAGCATTAATGCGAAAGCTAAAACAATTGTTAACATGTATCACCTCAAAACGTTTAATTAATCTATATAAGCTTGAAAAGCCGTGGCGACCCGCTCTTCATAGCCAAAATCTGTCTTAACCAGTAGATACGCAGCAACCCCATTTTGTTCCGCAAATGCCAAACCTTTTTCTGGGCCCAATACGGTAATGGCTGTTGCCAAGCCATCTGCCATGGTTGCTGTTTTATCAATGACCGTTACCGACACTAATCGATGGGTTACGGGTTTTCCTGTAATAGGGTTTATGGTGTGCGAATAACGCACCCCATTTTTTTCAAAGTAATTTCTGTAGTCCCCAGATGTTGCTATGGCAACATCGTTCGCCGCAACAATTCTTTCGGCAATAGAATGACCACCTGCAGGACTCTCGATCGCAACTTTCCAAGGGGTATCGTCTTCTTTTTTGCCCTTGGAGCGAATTTCACCACCCACCTCAACGAGATAACTGGTGACACCATGAGATTCTAAAACACTAGCAACTTGGTCAACCCCATAGCCTTTTGCAATGGAGGACAAATCAATGTAAACATTTTTCTCTTTGGTTAAGCTCAGACCATCTAATTTAATAGACTGGTACCCAACTCGCTGTTTTGCTTGAGCAATTTCAGCGCCAGTAGGAACCTTATCTTCACGCTTACCAGGACCAAAGCCCCATAAATTCACTAATGGACCAACGGTAACATCGTATTCACCTTGACTCATTTGACTGATTAGAAGCGCTTTGTCGACCACATAGGCCAAACTCTCACTAACGCTCATGCTTTCACCTGGCGCGGATTTATTTAGCAAAGATAACTCAGAGCTAGGGTCATAAGTAGACATTTGTTTGTTTACTAACAATAAGGCATTGTCTACATCAGCTTTCAAATCCCAAGGATTATCCAACCCTTCAATCGTATAAAACTTAACGGTGTACGTGGTCCCCATTGTGGGGCCAGAGAAGCTCACCAATTCAGGTGTAAAACCCGCCAGCCGATAAACGACTAATAAAGCAAGCAGTAAAATACCTGGTAATAATATTTTTTTACGCATATCGCCTATCTTTCAAAACAAAATAAAGACCCACCAGAGGTGGGCCTTTATTTTCACACATTAACCACCGAAATCGTCCAGTAGAATGTTTTCTTTTTCTACACCAAGGTCTTCAAGCATCTTAATAACCGATGCGTTCATCATTGGAGGCCCACACATATAGAACTCACAATCTTCTGGTGCTGGGTGATCTTTTAGGTAATTTTCATACAACACATTGTGGATGAAACCTGTTTTACCTTCCCAATTATCTTCTGGCTGAGGATCAGACAAGGCTAGGTGCCATTCAAAGTTGTCGTTTTCTTCTTGTAGCATATCGTACTCATCCATGTAGAAAGCTTCACGCATACTACGAGCACCATACCAGAAAGACATTTTACGCTTCGACTTAAGACGCTTAAGCTGGTCGAAGATGTGAGAACGCATTGGCGCCATACCTGCACCACCGCCCACAAATACCATTTCCGCGTCAGTATCTTTAGCAAAAAACTCACCGAATGGACCGTATACTTTGATCTTATCGCCTGGCTTCAAGCTGAATACGTAAGAAGACATTTGTCCTGGTGGTAGATCGTCTTTACCCGGTGGTGGCGAAGCAATACGAATATTAAACTTAACCAAGCCTTTCTCTTCTGGATAGTTCGCCATTGAGTACGCACGGATAACCGTTTCATCAACCTTAGAAGTAAACTTCCATAGGTTAAATTTATCCCAATCACCACGGTATTCTTCTTCAATATCAAAGTCTTTGTAGTGAACCGTATGAGCAGGCGCTTCAAGCTGTACATAACCACCAGCACGGAAGTCTACGTTCTCCCCTTCTGGAAGTTTCAGCGTCAGCTCTTTGATGAAAGTGGCTACGTTTGGATTAGACTCAACAGTACAATCCCAAGCTTTTACACCAAATACTTCTTCAGGAACTTCTACGTCCATATCCTGCTTAACTGCAACCTGACAAGAAAGGCGGTAACCTTCTTTCTCATCACGACGAGTGAAGTGAGATTGCTCAGTCGACAGCATAGAGCCGCCACCGTTCATTACTTTACATTTACACTGGGCACAAGTACCACCGCCACCACAAGCAGACGACAAGAAGATGCCGCTGTTTGCTAGGGTTTGTAATAGTTTACCGCCAGCTGGGGCTGTGATTTCTTTTTCACCATTGATGCGGATAGTCACGTCACCAGTACTTACTAAGCGTGCACGGGCAGCAAGAATGATTGCTACCAATGCTAGTACAATGGCTGTGAACATCACGACACCTAGAATAATTTCTAAGTTGACCATGTTAGTTAAACCTTATTCTTGATTGTCCAACTGAACAGCTTATTAAAGCTGAACACCAGAAAATGACATAAAGCCCAAGCTCATTAGACCAACAGTGATAAATGTGATACCAAGACCACGTAACCCTGCAGGTACATCTGAGTATTTAAGCTTTTCACGAATACCAGCCAGCGCCGCAATCGCTAACGCCCAACCAACACCGGCACCGACACCATATACAATACTTTCACTGAAGTTGTAATCACGCTCTACCATGAACAAAGACGCACCCATGATGGCACAGTTCACAGTGATAAGAGGTAAGAATACACCCAAAGCGTTGTAAAGCGCAGGCATGTATTTATCTAATGTCATTTCCAAAATCTGAACCACTGCGGCAATTACACCAATGTAGCTTAACAAACCTAGGAAACTTAGATCGACGCCAGGTAGACCGGCCCATTCTAAAGCACCATCGACTAAAAGATTTTGGTACAAGAGGTTGTTCAAAGGTACGGTAATAGCCAGTACTACGACAACAGCAATACCTAGACCAATTGCCGTTTCAACCTTTTTAGATAAAGCCAAAAAGGTACACATACCCAAGAAGAAGGCCAAAGCCATGTTTTCAACGAAAACAGCTTTGATGAATAGGCTAATAAAATGTTCCATTTACAGCGCCTCCTGAGCACGTGAGTTAGGTGCAATCTTAAATTCAGGCTCTTCAACTTGCTCTTTCTTATAAGCACGTAGAGCCCAAATAACCAAACCGATTACAAAGAATGCACTTGGTGGAAGAAGCATCAAGCCATTTGGTTGATACCAGCCACCGTTTTGAACTGTAGCAAATATTTCCACACCAAATAATTTACCTGCACCCAATAGCTCTCTGAAGAAAGCCACGATGATCAGCATAGCACTGTAGCCTAAACCGTTACCGATACCGTCTAGGAAACTCATTGCAGGGCCATTCTTCATTGCGAAGGCTTCTGCACGCCCCATTACGATACAGTTCGTGATGATCAAACCAACGAATACAGACAACTGCTTAGAAATTTCGTAGGCAAAAGCTTTCAGCACTTGGTCAACCACAATTACCAAAGAGGCAATAATGATCATTTGTACAATGATACGAATACTGTTTGGTATGTGGCTACGAATGACCGCAATGAACAAGTTAGAAAAAGCCGTTACCATGGTTAAAGCTATCGCCATAACCAAGCTCACACTCAAACTACTTGTAACCGCCAAGGCGGAACAAATACCCAAAATTTGTAGGGCAATTGGGTTATTCGAAAGAATAGGTCCAAATAGGACGTCTTTTACATTCGACATTATTGAACTCCTTCGCTACGTAGTGTTGATAAGAAAGGACCAAAACCTTCTTCACCTAACCAGTATTGAACAAGGTTAGTGACACCACGACTCGTCAGTGTGGCACCGGACAATCCGTCTACTTTATGCATGGCTTGAGGGTCTGCACTGTCTACACCGCCTTTAGCCAAAGCAATAACTGCTTCACCTTGGTCGTTGTATACTTTTTTGCCTTCCCACAATGCTTTCCAGTTCGGGTTATCAACTTCACCACCTAGCCCTGGAGTTTCGGCTTGATCATAGAAACCAAAACCAATGACTGTATCGAAGTCGTTTTCTAATGCGATGAAACCGTACATAGTAGACCAAAGTCCGTAACCATGTACCGGAAGAATGATACGCTCGATATCACCTTGCTCTGTTTTCACCATGTAAACCGTAGCAAATTTAGCACGACGCTTAATGCTTGCCGGATCGTTTTCCAACGCTACAGATAAAGCAGGATCTTTCGCAGCAGCTTGCTGATTGTAAGTCGCAACATCAATACCCGCAGCATCTAGCTCTTGCTCAGTAGCAAAAGAGCCAGTCGCCATGTTCACTAAGCGCGTATCTACGGTGGAGAAAATCTCGTCAATAGACTTATTAGCTTCTAGCATGCCTGCGGCAGACAGAATGTTACGCTTACGGTCTAAATCTTTGTTGGTGTTCTGAATTGGCTTCAGGCCAACAGCCGCTGCCGCAACAAAAATGGAACAAACCAAACATAGAGAAAGAGCAACTATAATGGTCTTTTTAATACTATCGTTACTGCTAGCCATTGCGTGCAATCCTCCGTTTAATGTTCGCTTGAACAATGAAGTGATCAATAAAAGGTGAGAACAAGTTAGCAAATAAGATTGCCAACATCATACCTTCTGGGTAAGCCGGGTTGATCACTCGGATTAAGACAACCATGATACCGATCAAAGCACCGTAGAACCATTTACCACGGTTCGTCATGGATGCTGATACAGGGTCTGTCGCCATGTACATCATACCGAAGGCAAATCCACCTAATACAAGGTGCCAGTACCAAGGCGTTGAAAACATTGGGTTAGTATCTGAGCCTATTGCATTAAACAACATAGACGTCAGTACCATACCTAGCATCACACCAGCCACTATGCGCCAAGCAGCAATTCGCATGATCAACAGTGCGCCACCGCCAATCAAAATTGCCAGTGTCGAAGTTTCACCCATTGACCCCTGAATGAAGCCAAAGAAAGCATCAGACCAAGCCATTGTTAGACCAGCAACACCGTCTGCTGCTAGTTGGCTAAGGGCCGTAGCACCAGAGAAGCCGTCTACTGCAGTCCATACCGCATCACCAGACATAGACGCTGGGTAAGCAAAGAATAGGAACGCACGGCCAGCCAATGCAGGGTTAAGGAAGTTTTTACCCGTACCACCGAACACTTCTTTCGCCAATACCACACCGAAAGTGATACCTAACGCCACCTGCCATAAAGGCACTGTTGCAGGCAAGGAAAGAGAGAACAAGATAGAGGTTACAAAGAAGCCTTCGTTTACTTCGTGCTTACGCACAGCAGCAAACAATACTTCCCAGAAGCCACCAACAACGAAAGTGACAAGATAAACAGGCAAGAAGTAACTTGCACCATAGATCATGTTATCCCAAACACTTGAGACATCGTAGTTAGTCAAAGCTCCGATAATACCATGACGCCAAGAGTCAGCAGGTGCTACCCCCATTGCATCGATAGCCATGTTTGCTTGGTAACCGATGTTGTACATACCAAAGAACATTGCCGGGAAGGTACACATCCATACCAAGATCATGATGCGTTTCATGTCTACCGCATCACGTACATGAGAGCCGTTTTTCGTTACAGCGCTTGGACGGTAAAAGATTGTATCTACCGCTTCAAAAAGTGCATACCACTTTTCGTATTTACCACCTGTATGAAATTCAGGTTCGATTTTGTCGAGTACTTTTCTAAGCCCCATGGATTAACCCTCTTTCTCGATTAGAGTCAGACAATCACGAAGAATCGGGCCATATTCGAACTTACCAGAACAGCTGTAAGTACATAACGCTAAATCTTCTTCGTCTAATTCAAGCGCACCCAGTTTCTGAGCTTGCTCGGTATCATTCACTACCAATGAACGTAACAGTTGTGTTGGTAGGATATCCAATGGCATTAGTCCTTCAAAGTTACCAAGTGGCAACATAGTACGATCACTACCATTTGTTGTGGTGGACATGGCGAACGATTTTTTACCTAGTAGTTTTGAGATAAATACATTCAATACTGAGTGTTTCTCAAAACCTGCACGCAGGTAATGCATCATTTGACGCTCACGACCTTCTTCAAGAACAGATACCTGATTATGGTAACGCCCAAGGAAGGCAAAAGGACCAAAAGCGTTGCGACCAGACAAAACAGAACCTGAAATCACACGTTTTTCACCTTCAGCTGCAACTTCATTGGCAACTAGGTCTGTCAAGCTGGCACCTAACTGAGTGCGAACAAGGCGAGGCTTGTTCACTTTTGGACCAGCAAGAGCAACGACACGCTCAACACTAAGCTCACCAGTAACAAACAATTTACCAATAGCCACAACATCTTGGTAATTAATAGACCAAACTGTTTTGCTGTCGCTTACAGGGTCTAAAAAGTGAATATGTGTACCAGCCAAACCTGCAGGATGCACGCCAGAGAATTCCTCTACTTGCACATCAGAAGTGGTTGGAATTTTAGCGCCCGCTTCTTTACACAAGAAAACTTTACCTTGTGTTAAACGAGTTAATACCGTTAAACCATCAGCAAAAGCTTCTGCCTGATCCTCTAGTACCACTTCAGGAGAAGCTGCAAGAGGGTTCGTATCAATCGCAGTTACAAAAATAGAATTAGGTACACTGTCGACTTCTGGCACTTTAGAGAACGGACGAGTACGCAATGCAGTCCATAAACCAGAGTCTACCAAATTGTTTACAACTTGATCGCGCTCTAGGCCTTTTAACTCAGAGCCTGCAAAGCTAGCAAACGTTTCAGCGTCAGAACCTTCAACTTTAATGACGACAGATTGAAGCACGCGCTTAGCACCACGATTAACCGCAACAACCGTTCCGGCAGCTGGGGCTGTGTACTTAACACCGGCCGTTTTCTTATCTGTAAAGATAACCTGGCCTTTTTTAACTTTATCGCCTTCCTGCACTTGCATGGTCGGTTTCATACCATGGTAGTCAGGACCGATCACTGCAACAGTTTTCGTTACTGCAGCATCTTCAATCACTTGATTGGGGGCGCCAGAGATCGGAAGATCCAGGCCTTTTGTAATTTTATACATATGTTCTGCCCAACAATAAATTGAACACAAAAGCGTAATGTGCCTGCTTATTACCCCCCTCCGGGAAAACATGCATAAGCTTTCGGCCTGATTTTGACCGACAACACAAACTCACTTCACCAAAAAACCGAGGTATTATAGAGGTCATTAAGTGTCTTGACTACTCTATGACAAAGTCTTTGCAGCGCTCCTTGCAAATTGTTTGAGGTGTTTTTGTTTTTTTCTTACTTTTTAGTGCAAAAAACGCACAAAAACACTTAAGCAACACACAACAACAAAAACACATCAAATCCCCCCTAACCAAGACACCCACCTTTACTCACTTTCAAACATCCTCAAACAAGACCATCCTCAAACAAGACAGCCATACTTAAAATCAACCCTCCCAAGCAAGACAGCCATTCTTAAAATCAGCCATACTTAAAATCACTCAAATTACTAACCCTAGAGCCAAAACTACTTTCTAATTTATATTCAGAGAGGGGTATACGAGAAAGAAATAGGAAATTTATGGGGTGCGCAGCGTAAAATTAAGAGAGAACGACGAAGTATCGCCTTCTTCTTTATTCTGGGGCAGAAAGGTTCGGCATTTGATACTAGAAAATATTGCTGAACTGCTTTTAAGCAAGCAATTTCACCTGTTCTTTGTTAGGTTTTCGGCGTCGATGATGCTGTTGGCAATAGTAATCTATGGCATATTCATGCCCCACTATGCGGCCAGTTTTAATCTCAAACTGCGTCGCAATACACAGCCAATTTTCTGAAGCAATGTT
>NZ_BAAGVX010000005.1:0-805 GCF_054780655.1 Marinomonas epiphytica | reverse complement strand
GGTATTCGGAGTTTGCATGGGGTTGGTAAGTCGGGATGACCCCCTAGCCCAAACAGTGCTCTACCCCCAATGGTGAGATACGAGGCGCTACCTAAATAGCTTTCGAGGAGAACCAGCTATCTCCGAGCTTGATTAGCCTTTCACTCCTATCCACAAGTCATCCCCGGACTTTTCAACGTACGTGGGTTCGGTCCTCCAGTTAGTGTTACCCAACCTTCAACCTGCTCATGGATAGATCGCCCGGTTTCGGGTCTATTCCCAGCAACTACACGCCCTATTAAGACTCGGTTTCCCTACGGCTCCACTATTCGCTTAACCTTGCTACTGAAAATAAGTCGTTGACCCATTATACAAAAGGTACGCAGTCACGGAACAAGTCCGCTCCCACTGCTTGTACGTACACGGTTTCAGGATCTATTTCACTCCCCTCACAGGGGTTCTTTTCGCCTTTCCCTCACGGTACTGGTTCACTATCGGTCAGTCAGGAGTATTTAGCCTTGGAGGATGGTCCCCCCATGTTCAAACAGGATAACACGTGTCCCGTCTTACTCGATTTCATTGATAAGGCGTTTTCGTATACGAGGCTATCACTCTCTACGGCGGTACTTTCCAGAACCTTCTACTAACACCAAATCAACTTAAGGGCTAATCCCCGTTCGCTCGCCGCTACTGAGGGAATCTCAATTGATTTCTTTTCCTAAGGGTACTTAGATGTTTCAGTTCCCCTCGTTCGCCTCGTTAAGCTATGTATTCACTTAACGATACCCGCAAGCGGGTGGGTTTCCCCATTCGGACATCTCGGGAT